>JAGBMA010000145.1 GCA_017635095.1 Ruminiclostridium sp.
CGCGCTTTTGGCGGCAATACCACGGCTTCCTGCCGTGACCGTCTACTGCGTCAAACCTCCTAACCGGGCGTGGTCTCCCCGGCAGCGGGGAGGTGTCGAGCTTGCGAGACAGAGGGGCTGACCGACAGACCAGCCCGGCTTCGTCGGCTTTCCTTGTATTCGACGCCAGAGCAGGATGCTCTGACTATGCCGCCCCAATAGCGCATGGATGCGCTTTAATCAGCGGCATAAGAGCTATTCTCATTTTCTCTTTTCAAAGCGGTTTTTTGAGGTACCCTAAACGATCTGAGTTTCTTGATAAAACAACGAATGATATATGATTGACGGAATGAAAAATTTGTGGTATAATGACAGAAACAGTTAGCCGAAGTAAACTCCGAACCGTAAAATATGATGTATTGCAGAGAATGGACGGAAAAATATGGAAAGATGTACATTAGAAAAGAATGGCTTCGTGGGGATCTGGTATCCGGGAACCTATCATACCGATGCGGCGATAATAGCTGCAGGAGGCGCGTCCTGCGATGAAAAAACGAGTGTGTCGATGTGCAGGTATCTGAGAAATGCGGGGTACAATGTACTTGTTCTCGGATTTTATCTGTGGGACGGATTGCCGAAAGACCTTGTTTCAATACCTGTCGAATACGCCGAAAGGGCTGCAAGGTGGCTGAAAGAAGAGAAAAAGATCAGAAGCGTAGCTATGACCGCTGCTTCGACAGGAGCAGGTTATACTCTGCTGTCGGCTTCGCTCGTTCCGGAAATAAGCTGCATTATCCCGGTCGTTCCATATGACCACATCATGGAAGGAACGACAAGCAGCTTCAAAAGACTTGGACGTTCTTTATACACATGGCGCGGGAAAGATGTCCTGTATTCCCCGTGGACGCTGATAGACAGCGGGCTTCCGAGAATATTCAGAAATGCGGCGAAGGATAAACGATACGGTCTTAAACGGTTCATGAGATACGGCTATGACCATAATCCCGTCACAGAGGAATCAAGGATCCGTGTGGAAAATATGCACGCAGATGTGCTGTTTCTTGCAGCCAGGGACGATGACGCATGGCCTTCCGATATTGCAGTACCGAGAATGGTGAAGATACTCGAAGAAAACAACTATCCGTATCGTGTCGGGTATCACATTTATGAAAAAGCAAGTCATGCGCTGACAGACGGTATTGATGAGATGCGCGGATACGCAAAGTGGGCTTTTAAGAACATACTTCCCGCCGAAAAGAAATATCCGGAAGAATGTGAACTTGCCCGGCAGGACAGTTTCAGAAGAATACTTGCGTTTCTCGAAGAATGGTATGGCAGGCAGTCTCTGCTGATGTAATATAAAAAGATAACAAACGCAAACCGGAGCAGTAGATACAAGTCATTATCACATATAGCCGGTTCTTTGTCAACAGCCCGTTTCGTCGCTGCACCGTCTGTTGACTATCATTCTAAGAATACAGAAAATAAGCGGGAATAACAGCCGTATGCTGCTATCCCGCTTGTTTTATAAACATCAGATACGGCTTTTGTAATCATTTCCCCAAGCCTGCATAGCGTCGAGTATCGGGCGCATACTTTCTCCAAGTTCGCTGAGTGCGTATTCCACCCTCGGCGGTACTTCGGGATAAACGGTGCGAGTGATGATGCCGTCGGATTCCATTGACCGCAGGCTGTCGGTGAGCACTTTCTGACTGATGCCCTCAAGAGACTTTTGCAGCTCATTGAACCGCCACGGACGGACAAGCAGATTTCGCAGTATCAGCAGTTTCCATTTGTTTCCGATGAGCTGTACCGTTGTTGCAACAGGACAATCGGGCAGTTCTTCTTTTTTTATCATGGCGCTTATCCTCCGATAGTTTAAATTTGAATGTAACATTCATTTTTGGATATTATAGCATATTTCAAAAAATATTTCAAGAGTTTTCCGCGCTGTTATCAAATGGTTACCTTTTTGTTACTATCCCACAAAAAAGTGCGTACTTCACAAGCCCTGAAAAGTATGATATAGTAATATCAACGGGAACGGAAAGTACCCGAAATAATTTCAAGGAGGCTTTCATCATGAGTGAAATGCTTAACAGAGTAGCAGAATTTGGTTCCGCAAACAGCGCTTGCGGAACGGCAGACCCCAAGCCCTCCGCTTGCGGCTCGGCTGATCCTAAGCCCTCCGCTTGCGGCGCAGCAGACCCTAAGCCTTCCGCTTGCGGTTCTGCCTGCGGTGCTGCTGATCCCGACAAGAAGTAAGTCGTTAAACTTCAATTATAATGCGGGCATATCGGTCTTTCGGTATGCCTGCAATAACG
>JAGBMA010000022.1 GCA_017635095.1 Ruminiclostridium sp.
AAAAGAGAAAATGAGATAGCTGCGTCGGATACAAGGAAAGCCGACGAAGCCGGGCTGGCGCCCGGTTAGGAGGTTTGACGCAGTAGACGGCGTGGCTAGCTCTTTTTCTCTCAAATTGGGTTTTTAGAGGTTCCCTTATGTCACTGTTGCTGCATGAGAGCCGGTTTCTTCCTTCCGTATATCACCAGCGCCGCCCCGTAACCGAGGGTAAGGACTGCCGAAACGATATATGCGATATCCATCGGGATATTGAAGCCGATCTGTGCATTGAGGATATAGCTCGTGACTATATACATATAGAACATTCCGGGTATGAGCGCCATAAGATACGGCATCTTGTTCCTTATCATATAAACGCTTATCATAGCGAACGCAAATACCGCGGTGCTTTCGTTCGCCCAGGAGAAATACCGCCAGAGCACGTTGAAGCCGCTCGTGTCGGCTTTTGCCCAGATAAGCACGCCCGCTACGATGCTGAAGATAATGAGAGCGAGAACAAGGCTCTTGCGCTTATCGGAGGTGTCTATGTGCAGAGCATCGGAGATCATGATACGAAGAGAGCGCAGCGAGGTATCACCGGAGGTGATCGGAAGCACGATAACGCCGATTATTGCAATAATACCGCCGATACTGCCGAGCATATTCTTCGACACTATGCCGACAACGGAAGTCGCCTGGTTATAGAGCATATCGTTAGTTGCAAGCCCGAGGTTGACTGCGCCCATAGCCGCGGCAGCCCACACCATAGCTATGAACCCTTCGAGTATCATCATGTTGTAGAAAGTCATTCTTCCCTCGCGCTCGTCACCAATGGTGCGGGAGATAAGTGTCGCCTGTGTCGAGTGGAAACCCGAAACTATGCCGCAGGCAACGGTCACGAAAAAGATCGGTATGAAGTTGTCACCGTAGGGATTGACAAAAGTAAAGCCTGTCTCCCATATCTCCTGAAGAGGGTAGCCGTTGAAGAACAGTCCAGCGAACACTCCGACAGCGGAAAGGAGAAGGATCGCACCGAATACCGGGTATATCTTTCCGATGATCTTGTCTATCGGAAGAAGCGTGGCGATGATGTAATACGCGAATATGACCCCGTAAACGATCCATACCAGAGGATTATCGAGAGTGCTCTCCTGACCGGCGATCTGTGTAACGAAGATGTCGCCGGGGGTGTAGATGAAAACTACCCCGACGAGGAGCATCAGCAGGCACACAAAGATGTTATAAACAACGTAGGTATATTTCCCGAGGAACCGCTTCACAAGCGCGGGCATCTGTTCGCCGCCGCTGCGGACGGAGATCATTCCCGACATATAGTCGTGGAACGCGCCGCCGATAACGCAGCCCAGCGGTATCGTGATGAACGCGATCGGTCCGAAAAGGATACCCTGTATAGGGCCGAGGATAGGTCCCGTACCCGCGATGTTGAGCAACTCTATGAGGCTGTTCTTCCACTTTTTCATAGGTACGAAATCCACGCCGTCGTACTTCTCGACCGCAGGTGTCTTTTTGTCGGAGGGCTTGACGACTTTCTCGCAGACCCTGCCGTAAATGATTGCTCCGACAATAAGCAGCGCTATGCCGGAAAGAAATGTGATCATATGTCTCGCTTCCTGTCTTTTTTCCCGTGTCAGATCTGCCGACACGGAAATTTTTTGTGTATTGAAAAATTGATAATAAATTATACCACATTTTTATGAAAAAGTAAATACATTTTCCGGACAAAAAAATATCCGCCGGTGGGGCAGATACGGTTCTACTCCGAAAATCGTAATGATTTTAGGGTCGATAATTTATTCCACGATCCTATTGACAACGAGCCTCGATGAGCGTGGCAGTCCGGCAGCACGGGCAGCCGCCCCCCGAAGGGCTGCTGCCCGGATACCAGCCTACCACACTCAAGTTTATTGTCAATAGGCTTTCGCGGCATAAAGTATCGACGTTCGCTTTTACGATTTTGTCAGTAGAACCGGCAGATACACCGCACTTGACGGATAGGTCCGGATATGGTATAATCTACGGTATCACAAGGGTACCTCTAAAAACCGCTTTGAAAAGAGAAAATGAGATAGCTGCGTCGGATACAAGGAAAGCCGACGAAGCCGGGCTGGCGCCCGGTTAGGAGGTTTGACGCAGTAGACGGCGTGGATAGCTCTTTTTCTCTCAAA
>JAGBMA010000146.1 GCA_017635095.1 Ruminiclostridium sp.
GGTATGGTACTTCAAATCCACAACACCCGCCGAGCGAAACGATACTGTACAATATAATAAAGGTGCAGGTGTCTGGTGGGATACTACTATGTGGGCCAATGTCAAGACCGATACTGATTGGATACTTGACCCCGACATACCGCCAAACTATATCCCCGTCTTAGGTTTAGAGGAGACATATATGGTCTTGAACGAGGACGGAACTGTCAACCGCTATCGTAGGCGAGTAAAGGATGAAGCCGGAAACTGGGTATGGAGTGATATTATCGAGGACGATATGCCCGTTTCCTTCTGCCCGAGTGCAGTAGATGACGATATTTACTCATATATAGGCAGCAGCGGGGAGGAAGAGCTGTACAGATATGTCCGTAACGGAGATGATTCATATGCTTTCGTGCCTGTTAACGGAAACGGGGAAGATATAGGCTATGAGATACCACAGGGAGAGTATATTCCCGACAACTTTGTGCTTGTGGACGGGAACATATATGCCTCGCTTGATGACCACGGGGTAATAGTCAAGCTGTGGGAGCGAAATATTAACGAACTCGGTGCAATCTACTGGCAGGAGATACATCGTCAGTACCAGATAGCCGGGTCAGGTATAACCGATCCCTTTCCAAACTGGGATAATAATCACCTCTCCCCCGTTACGACTCAAATAACGTCATCGGAATCAACTGAATCGACATCGGTAACACTTCCGAACGGGGTCTCTTTAAGCGAAGGACAGACCTGTTCAACCGAAACTTACACCGAAAGCAAGACGACCGGAGGATGGAAAGTCACTTATGAGACCATGTACACATATATCTATAACGCAGACGGCTCGCTGTTCGCCACCTACAAGGACAGTCCGAATGAGATAGGGCGTGTACAAGTAGTTGAACAGCACTCCGATTTGAGTGCTGATGCTGCTGCCATTGAGTCCAATATACAGGCAGAGGCGATAAGGGTGACCGCCGGACTCACATACAAAAGAGATATCGCCGTTTCTGTACTTGCAGGTCTGAACGCTTACAGATCCGAAAACGGCTCAGTGCCACTTACTATGAACTATGACAGCGATGCCGGGCGTTTATCGGAGATATTTGCAGCTGATATGGCTAAGTATAACTACGGTGACATCGAATCACCGCTTTACGGTACTATAGAAGACCTTGCCAAGCGCTATGGTATAAACAAGGCTGTATCTATCAATGTCTGGAGATGCGCCGGGAAAACAGCCGATGACATAAATAAACAGCTGCAATCGGTTGAAAGCAGCCGCAGCGTCCGTTTGGATGGCAGTAAAACAGAGGTAGGCATCTCGATAGTTCCTAAAGACGGTTTCTTCTATATAGCCGAGGTGTTCACGGATTAAGTAAAAAGACCTTGACAGGTTTACTGTCAAGGTCTTTGCTATACTCTTCCCTACCGGTATGGTGTCATGACAAAAAGGATATCCTATCAGAATATGTAATTGATATATATGAGTCTATGAGATGTTTGGAATAAAAATCGAGCGCACAGGTTTTGGCTTGTGCGCTTGTTTCTGATTTTAATGGCATCGGTTCCGTTTACTGTTAGTGAAATGTATGCTATCATTAGCGCGGATATAGTGTGTTTCACGGTAACTCTATAATAATACATCTCACAAACGCTAAAGTTTCAGCCTTTTCTGTCGATATAACTAATGGGTAAATATGCCTATCTGCGGAAACATTGCAAGGAGGTGTGGATATGACAGGTGTATCATTCAACATATCGCCGTATGTTCACAAGTACGAAGCTGTAAAGCTCCAAAAGGGACAGGAAGTCCTGCAGGACAAACAAAGCAATCTGATAAACGGCGATGACGGCGAGCAGTATATGCTGACCGATGCTGCAAAAGAGCAGATGATAAAGGACAAGAAAGCGTTCAACGATGCGTATATGATGCAGGCGCAAATGGCGACGACCAAAGCCAATTCCGAAGCGGAGAAGAAGCACGCCGAGGATCAGGCAAAGGCTATGACGGTGTATCGCAATATGGCAAAGGGCGATATCGTCCCGCCCGGTGATGAACGCCGGCTTATGGAATATGACAAGGATATGTACCAATTTGCCAAAACCGCACAGATGATGGCGCAGAACGCCGAGCGAAAAAAGCATAAGTCCGAATGGGACGAGGAAGAAGAAAAGGAATATCAGGAAAAGCAGAAGCAGTTGAACGATGAAAGCAACGCATGGGTCGAAAACCTGAACCCCACTGCACAGGCTTTGTATGCCGCCCAGCGTGACGCGATTGTTGAGATAGAAGCTCCGGCAGCCGCGGAGGTGTCGCCTGCTGCAGTTTCAGGCGGTGATATGGGTGCGGTTCTCGATATAACAGGTTAGTATATCAAAATTTCAAGGAGGAATACATTATGGCAGGAATAAACGGACTTACCAACAGCAGCTACGGAAAGTACGCTGTCGGAAGCAAAAAGACCGACACACCGAAAAAGACTGATGCAGCCAAGAGCAGCACCGCTGCCGGAGTGCAGTCCAGTGAGTATAAGCTCTCAGATAAGGCGCAGAAGTATCTCGACAAGCTCCGCAAGGACTACGGTGACTATGATTTTGTTGTAGCAGATGCGGGTGACGATATGAAAGGTCTGATTAAGCAGGCTACAAAGGAGTTCTCGGTGGTCTTTTCGAGCGAGGAGCTTGAAAAAATGGCTGATGACGAGAAGTTCGCCGCAAAGCAGATGAAACACGTTGATACAGCTGTCAATATGTCAAAGCGTATCTGCGAGGAGTTCGGTCATGAGCGTATGTTCGGCAAGGAAGGAAACGGCGCGGCACTGAACAGCGTGAGCGTATCATTCGATGATAAGGGCATTACTTCGATGTTCGCGGAGCTTGAGAAATCCACTGCTGACCGGAACGACCAGATGCAGAAACAGCTTGAAAAAAAGCGTGCCGAGGAAAAGGCGGAGGCTCGTCCGCGCCAGACTGTTGCAGAATACAAGGCTAAAATGCAGAAGGTCATTGATGAACAGAAAAAGCGTCCCAACATCGGTGATACCGTGAGCACGAAAAATCTCGAAAAGATAGAGCCGACAATGGTTCAGCGGACCGGGATAAGTGCAAAGTCCATTGATGAGCTTTTCAGCAAAATTAAGAATGTTGACTGGAACAAAGTCCCCGCCGAGGCAGCACAAGTCGGCGATAAGATAGGATATTCGGCGTAAAGGCGGTGAGCGTATGGCTTCAATAACCGGTGTTGGCAGCGGATACTACAATTATTATCACGTCAAGGGCAGATACGATGACGGCAAGGTCAGGACTCCGTGGTATGACCGCGACCTGTCAAAGGAAGAGATATGCAGCAGTAATGATGTTCCTGACAGAAATTATGCAGGTGCAGATCTTTGCCGCAAATTAGCGGATACATATCGCTCAGTCGCAGCTTCAAACCGTGCAAAGTATGCTACCGCTCAGGAAGCTACCGACGCAATTTACGCAAAATATAACCAAAAAGCATATTCGGGATACAGCCTTGAGGAACGCTTCGCAATGGCGAGAAATGAAGTAAGTATGACATTGTACGGCACTATACAGCTCGGCAATGTATGGAACGATCCTCACCTTGACGGCGAAGTATCGCTGAATACGAGGAGCGGCGCAAATGAGGCGGAAAACCGGGCTTACAACATAAAAACTCTCGGCGCTCAGTTTATGAACCTGTGGAGAAACAACGGCATTGACGCTTCGCAGATGAGCGGCAGCAGCTTTATGTTCAGCGTGAACGGAATGGATATGTCTGCTGCAATAACACTGCTCGACGGCAAGAAGCACGATGACAGCTTCCTTGAAATGATGACGGCAGCGCTGAACTCCAAAAGCAATGCGAAGAACCTTTTCTATAACCTGCTTTACGATTCGGATAAAAGTACGCTTCCAAAAGACAGTCTCGCAAAATTCAGACTGTACAGCGATTTCAAGAGTATCACAGGGCAGGACATAAGGGAATTTTCACAGACGGACGACGGCTTTTTCAACAGCGAGGGCAGGAACGCGACCGACATTTACGATGAAGCGCTCAATTCCACAGATAAAGTGTCTTTTCAGTTCCGCGGAATAGCGTCAAACTATTTCAGGACACTTGTTGACGATGCTTTGAAGTATGATATGGATAGCACGCCAGATCTGACGCTTTCAATGGAGTATAGGGACGGAAATGTGTATCTGAACGGTGATAAGCCGCATTTGGATTTTAGTGCGTAAGGGTGATGATGTTGTATGTCATTGATGATAAGAAACTCAAGCGACATTATAAATCAGATAATCGGATCGCCGATAAACAGCAAAAAAGGCAAGCAAATGCTTAAAAGCGCCGGAATTGACACCAACAGCAAGCAATACAAGGCTGCTATGAATATGATGACAAACTCTATGAAGGGCGGCGCTGTCGGATACACCAATCCGCAGGCTATCAAGAACCTTATGTCATCATTCGATAAGGACGGTAATCTGCTCAATGCCTTTGGTGTCGCCGGAATGGACGCTACAGGAATACCAGAGTCCGAACGTCATCAGATCATAGATGTTTCCGAAAGCGCCCGTCAGAAGATGTTTGACGAAACAAAGCGTCACTTTATGCAGGAGAACGGCGTTGCAAACGGAGATACTACAAGACGCTCCGAGGTGTTCAGGGATTATCAGCTTAGTGTTCCCATAAATGACAGACTGAAAGGCACCTGGACGCTCGGACAGTATGAACGGCAGTACAGACAGGCACTTTATGATGCCTGCAAAGAGGCTGATCCTTATTGGGAACTTGGAAAGAAGCTGCCATCCGGAGCACTCAACAATGTCACGCGGGAATCTGTTGACAGCACGCTGGTGAAAAGCGGCAATAAGCTCGTAAAGAAGAATTTAGATGTCAAAGGATAAAAAACAGCGCACCATTCGGTTGTTACGCCGAACGGTGCGCATCTTATTTGATATAATATTCTCTGCTGCAACGAATCAAACCATTGCAACAGAGATAAAGCCCTTTATCAATTACGAGCGACTGAACATAAACATTTACTATTCTATTAAACTCTGAGCCGTCATCAAAATATCTAGTCTATCTTTGCAATCTTCAATATATTCTTTTAATTCATCTTTAAAACGAGATTTATCCAATTCAGATATATTTAAATAACTGTTTTTAAAAATCTCAAAAACAAATTCTCTTGCCTCAAAGTTACCCAAATATATAAGCCTGAAAACACGATTTAAATAATCACTATGGTTAAAATTTGAAAGTGCATAGATTAAGGTCGCGTAATTATTCGGATATGCATATTTTTCGATAAGTTCTAGGAGAGTAGATATAGCTTTTTTACAATGAAGCTCAGACAATACTATTGCAATCGTATTTCTACGTTTTGTACTTTTAGTTTTTTTCATATAATTAATAAGCCAATCAATAGCACTATCCTTGTCTTCAAGCGATCTTATAAAAGTACACACTTCATCAATTTTATTATCCTTTATACACTTTTTTAAAATCTTCTCGTAAATCAAAAATTATCACCTTTCCCCTAAAAATCAAAAGCTACTAGATATTTTGATTTGCCAAGCGCTATATACTGCACTTGATAATTATTACATATACAACTAAATTTTGTCCGACCAACAGCCAAAAATTGCTAATTTAAGATAAAACATTTTTCGGTTCTAAAGGTCAGTATGGGTGCATGAGCGTGACAGAAAGTAATGATAATCTTCAACCTCAAGATTATAAACCAGTACGTACTCGTCGAGCTTTTGAATTTCAAAACCGAGAACAACAGATGTCGTACCGTCAAGGTTATAGACTTCGTCGCCCTCAACAAGATCTCCTGCGGCAGTCCAACCCTGACCTATAACATAGAACGGGTGATTTGTAGTGGTATCAATATCTCCCTCATCAGTATAAAGGTGAAGTATCTCGTCAACAGAATGAACAAAGACCTTTAATACGGTTTTAAGCTCTGTTTCTCCTGTTTCAACGACCTTCGTACGCTCGTCTGCAGCACCGAGGGTATATACATATTGTACAACAACATTAGCGTCCTTGTCAAGTACTTTTTCAAGAACAAAGCGGTTTAAGTTATGTATTATTCCCCGCTGCTGCTATGACATAAATTGTGCGCTGATTAATAGTTTTGCTTATCAGCTCTCAAAAGTTATCATATATTATGCAAAAGCAAAACCGGCATTCTTTATAAATGTCGGCTTATCTTGCGATCCATACTTATCCTTTAATTCCGGTTATCCATGCAGTTCTCTCGAACGGGCATACATAAGTTTCGTCCGGAGCCAGCGAATAACCGAGTGATTCTGCTATAGCCACAGCTTTCTCAGAGGCTTTCTGTCCTTCCGGCAGTTTCCGTATATACCCGTTTATATGCTTCACCGTGCTTTCGTATCCGTCTGTTCCTGCAATATTCCGTATATGCTTGCAATTCGTAGGAACCCGCAGCTTTCCGGGGATTGATGTGAATGTCACCTCGGCATACGGGTCGATCATTACATTTCTGTATGATTCTGTTTTAGGAAGCATCTCATTCGTGGTAAATGCCGCATAAGCCCATAGAAACAGCCGTTCCATGCTCATACCGAAGTGAAAGACATTCGTAGCGTTCATGTGAAACGGAGACGAAAATTTCCCTGTCCGGGTGTTATAGAACCCCGCGACCTCACCTTTTTCGAGTTCAACTCTGAAGAGGCATATAACAGCGTCATCGTGATAGACTTGATTAAATATATCATCGCTTAACATCTCTTCAGGCTTTATATATACTGTAACCTTGTTGCTTTCCTTCAGGACAACCGGCTCAGATACCGAAGCAGGCTTACAGATATCAAACTTTACTGCCGAGAACTCGATGATCCTGCACTCATGCGGGTCAAGTCCTGTCGTTTCAAGATCATAGAACATTATGTGTTCACATTCCGAAAACGCCTTCCGTATAAAATCCGCAGTTATCTCCGTATGGATATAATCGTCCATAATCAAGCTCCTTTCCTGTACTCAATAGTTCTGATCGCGGCTTCACGCTGCTGCTCAAACAGCTTACCCTTTATCCTGCTGTCAGCTATCCACTGCAGTGCGCTCTTATCTTCATCGTACAACTGGTTGACCGTGATCCCTTTCTTATTATAGGGGCCAACGGCAACGACCGTGTCGAGAAATGAAGGATAGCTTTCTTCGGCACTTTCGTACTCGGAATCAGTCTTAGGCGCAACCTTTATGTCTGTATCGACGATCGTCTCGTTTATTGAAGGCGAGGCAAAAAGATTACTTTCCGCAATTTCAAGTTCTTCCTCATACTCATCATCAGATGATACTACCTCAAAAGGGGTAGCATTTGCCGGTATCGCCATATTCTTTATCGGCTCAGCAATATGCCTTTCCGCCATCCCACCTATTACGGTCTCTGCTGTTTCTGACGTGTCTTCCGTAACTTTTGCCGGCTTTTCTTCCTCCACATCAGAAAAGTCAATGATCGGCGAATCAGGATACACACTTGTTTCACTTGCGACCTGAGCCGCCTTTTTAGATTTTGGACTCTGAACATCCTCACTATCGGAATATGTGTCCTTGAACCCGAATAACCTTATCAGAGTCCTGTCAAAAGCTCTCTTTGAATCCATTGCGTTGGGATACATTCTTGCAATGTCATTGGTAAGGTTCTTGTTATTAGCTTCACCTATCGACTGTGCAGTATGGGAAACACCCAACTTGTCTGTAAATGAAGCCGTACACATGAAAACGGCGTTCCAACCGTTATTGAACAAACAGTCGTAGTGATATCCGACGCAGTTATCATACGCGAGTTCCTGCAGCACCGAATGTGGTATTATCGTCTTCCCGTCAA
Organism: Ruminiclostridium sp.; assembly: GCA_017635095.1. Taxonomy (GTDB): domain Bacteria; phylum Bacillota; class Clostridia; order Oscillospirales; family Ruminococcaceae; genus Ruminiclostridium_E. The sequence continues at coordinate 7,863 of JAGBMA010000146.1, forward strand.
CAACCGTACCATCAAATTCGATCTCTTTGTCCAAATACTTTGCTTTAGCTTTCATAGTTCCTCCTAACTGCCTCTGTAACAAGGCATTTCATCAGTACCGATCTTCGCATCTCTATGATCACTCCGGTCATCACAAAGAAACTCATATGTATTATGATTACGAAAAGCGACAAATATTGAAAGCACTGAAATGGAGCAATATAATAAAGCTCTCCTGCTTGTCAAGCGGCAAAAAGAAAGAGCCTTATCCCAGTATCACACAAGGATAAGACTCTCTCAGTCATCAATTATGCTCTTTAAAGACTGTTTTTGCTTCAAAATCAGCAACGGTCATGTTAGCTCTCCTGGCGGCATCAACTGCTTTTCATAATGCCTACATTGTCCGCCGATAGGAGAAATACCGCGTTTTCGTTTATTCCGACAGATAAGCGGGAGCCTCACGGCTTATCTGTGATAGCACTCCGTTGTCTATCGTATATCCGGTTACATAATCATCGGAGGTGGTTATTTAGATCTAATCGACCCCGATCAGCGAATTTTCGCTATCGCTTATGGTGTAAGCCGTTGTTCCTGTGGGAATTCCCGAATTGGGTGCAAGTGCAGCCGCGTCGGCAGACCATGTAACATAGATCATATCGCCCTCGACCCTCACATCACCGATGTCTGCAACAAGCGGCTCAAGTCCGCCATCGCCGTTTCTCAGCGCTTTGAACGTTTCGCCGTCATAGCAGTACATCAGGACTATCCAGCCAGATTTGCCCGGTGCAGGCAGCCATACAGTCGCGAGCACGCGTCCGTCCGACAGTGCGTAATTGAACAGGCGGATATCTGTGCGTGTGTGGTGACCGTCAAGACCCGCTATCCATGCGCTGCTGACACTGTCGGTCTCCGCGGTGATGCCAGTCTTGCCGTATTCCATAGTGTCATTGATACGCAGCGAGCCGCTTTGGAAGATGATCTCGTCGCCGCGAAGCTGCACGTCGTTCAGTGTCAGCTCCGTGACGTACCGATCCGTTTGTGACGAACGGTATATCTGCGCCGGCAGGTCTGCGTAAACGTCGCTGAGCTGCCCGTAGCCGAACGTCCAGCCGTTCTCGTCCTTTCTGAACGTTACCGCGAAGTAGTGTTCGGTCGGCGGCTGCGGTTCGTCGTTGTCATCGAGAACCTCCACACCGTCATCGTCGGCGGGATATTCGTAGTTCAGGTAGCTCTCGTACTCGGTTTGCTCGTAGAAGCGTATGCCGAGCGTGACGCTGTTCTCATCGCGTGTAACGAGATAATGCCGCGACTTTGCTGTCATCATATCGTCGCCGGGTACGTAATGTTTACCGTCGTCGGTATCGAAGCCCTGCTCTATGCTTTCACGGAAGAACTGTTCAAAGTCCGCACCGTAGATGTTTATCAGCTTATCCAGCCCGAGAACGCTTATCTCGCCGGGTCTGACCGTTTTGTCGATAAGCGTTTCCTCATATTCGTATCTTGAGACCCAGTCCTCCGAAAGATCGACCGCCGGACTACTATCAAAACCATTGTAGTAGATGAGACCTGTGCAGTACATCACTTTCGGTTCGCTCTTTTCTATGACGAAAACCTCGCTCTCGCCGCTGTTGATGCACTCCATATACCATATATCGTCCGTCTCGCCGATCGCAAACGGTCGGTGAAATCCCTCGAAATCGAAGTCGAATCCCATAAGGGTTCGCTCCTCATAGTCGTAGTTGTATGTGAATGTCAGCGTGTCGTAGTCGCCGCCGGTCGCGGGAGTGCGCTTCCATGTGCCGTAAAAATTATCTTCGAGTATTTTTATCGCCTCATCGCTCGTTATTTGGAAATCAACGCTGTTATCTATGATATACCTGCGCTTCTCTTCGGGCTTCTTGTTTTCCTCGATAAATCCGGTCAGCTTGGCGCTGAATGCAGCCCATGCTTCATCAGTAAGCCCGAGTTTTTCATACAACGGCAGCATTATCTCGACTTGAGTAGCTGTAATTCCGGCTTTGGTATAATCGGCTTCGGCATGGTAGTACAGCCATCTCGGCGAGAAAACACACTCACCGACAACTATAGCGTATGGTGATTTGAATGTAGCAGCCATATCCGATTTATTCTCGGATCCGAAATACATTGTGTAGAGGTCAAACAGATGGTCTTCAAGATTTCTGCCCTCGGATATTTCTTTGCGGAGCCCTTCATCATGCTCTTTCAGTATATCTTCCATTTCTTCGCCGGACAAACCGAGTTCTTTCATAAATCGGTACACGTTCGGCGTATCGTCGATACTGTAGCGTGTCACGTTGCCCGCCTGAATATCCGCTATCTGTGCTTCCTGATACTGTGCGAGTAGATCTTCCGCACGTTCATTGTCTATAAGTTGTATCAGTTCGACATCTATCGAAGTAAACCGTTTCTGCCAGATGTCGTTGAATTCGTCGTGCCACATATCGGCGCTGTCGTAAACTAAAGGATCGGTCGGCGGCGCGAACGGCTCCGGCATAGACAGGTCTGTGATCACGGACAACGAGTCTGATATCTCCGGAATGTCAAACTCGGCGTAAGCGATACCGAGGTCGAAGTCTCCGGCACCGCGGAAGTCGTCGAATGTCTTTGCGATACGGTATCTTCCGGGCTCAAGAAAATTTGTGAAGCTGCAGTACTCCTCGTTCTGACTGTCGGGGTAAAGTGTGCTTTCGAGGTAATCGCCGTACTGCGTATCGACCAGCTTCCACTCGCCGTCAGTGAGCTTTTGTATGCTGTGACCGTAGGAATATCTGATAACGCCCGACGGGCTTCCGCCGCTCTGCCGTATTATGATCTTCACGCCGCTGCTGTTTGCGGCGACCGGTTCTATCGTAATGCCCCATTCGGCGGCATCGGTGTAGTTCGCGAACATATCGTCGATAATTGAGGAGACGTCGGGCGTACCTACCGTAACGACGGGAGCGGTGGTGGATTCGGCGGATGTCGGTTCGATAACGTTATCACGCAGATTGTTCCAGAGTACAACGCCGCCGGTTATTGCGACTGCCGCGGCAAACCCGCCGAGAATGGCGTTCCTGATACGCATACGCTTCACGTCCTTTTCCGGCAGTTTCGGCACTTCCCTGAACTCGACATGATGCACGTCTGTCTTCATTTGCGGGTCAGCATTTTCGTGTCCCACTGCGGCAAGCACGTTCCTGTCCTTTGTATCTCCTATAACATCAAGCAGCCGTTCTTCTTTCGTTCTCATACTTCAACGCCCTCCTTCACAAGATACTCCCGCAGTTTTTCCCGTGTCCGCATAAGCGTCACCTTGACTTTGCTCTCGCTTATGCCGAGCCGTTTTGCAATATCGGCTACCGTGCAGAAATTCCAGTACCGCATAAGAAACATCGTCCGTTTTTCGCGGCTCAGCGTATCGAGGAACCTGTCTATAAGCGCTGTCAGTTCCTTGTCCTCAACGCTTTTTGCAACATTTTCGCCTGAGGGTATGCAGTCGGATATTTCGCTGTAAACATCGGTGTAGTTTTCACCTGCACGACGCTTGCGGTGCAGCAGCTTCACGCGGTCAAGTGCGATATTGCGCACAATTCGGTAAATGAACGCGGCAAGCGGCGAAGGCTCAGCCGGCGGGATAGCGTTCCAGAGACGAAGATATGTATCGTTGGCACATTCCTCGCTGTCCTCACGGCTTTGCAGGATATTGTAAGCTGTGGCGCGGCAGCGAGCCCCGTATTTTTTGTCGGTCTCGGATATTGCGTCCTCCGAGCGCTCCTTGTACAGCAGGATTATCTTTTCGTCTTCCATATTTCCTCCCGGCGATGTCATTTCAGAAGCTTCTATAAATATAAACGACAAAAACGGTGCAAAGGTTACACTTTTTCTGAAAAATTTTTCTCTATCCCCTGCTGTGCTTCAGTGAGTATCCGGGTATCTTACAACACCTGTAAAAAGCGGCTGTCCTCTCTGTGTAAAAATAGTGAACAGGAACGGACGGTCAAGCTTCAATTCGGCATGATCGTCGGGCGGCGCAGCGCTGCCTGCACTGAATCCGATCTCTATATAAGAAACAGCCTTGCAGCCCTCCTCATCTATCATTACTCTTGACGCTGTGCTTATTTTAGATGCGGCTACGAGCGGAACATCGGTAAGCGGAGTAAAATCCGCTTTTTCCATATCGAACATATCCGTAACTCCGAGTTCTTTCAGTCCCTCTTTAAGATCGGCATTCTCGGCAATATCGAATTTCGGCACGGACAGGTCGATATACACAAACTTACTGCCGAAAGAGTCATCATCAGGCATTTTTTCCTCAATATCCGGAAATTTATCCGCGAGAAAACACATAGCTTCCGGATCATTCAGCAGGTCATCTGTATCATATCCCTCGTCCGGAAGTATAAACCGGATCCCGGCACCGTTGTCCTTGAAGCTCATAACGCACCCGCTGAATTTCTGCCCCCAGAAGTATCGTCCCTGCATCTCTTTCTGGTGCATGAAATCACAGGATACATCGCCGTCGGGCGTGTGGAAGATATCACTGTATGTGTCCGCTCTGTCGAACTCATTATTCCATTTGCCATAGAAATTGACCGTTGAGGCGATCTCAAGCACCGGGATATCAAATCCCTCCGGCGGCTGCATCGTAACTTTATCGGCATATTCTTTCAGCAGACCGTCCGTCTGTCCGTTGAGCCAGCCCTGGAGCGCCCTGTCATACTGTTCTGTTCCCATTTTGCCGCTGAATGTGGAAGCATAATGTTCCCGGGCGAGTATATCAAGCGTGTCGGCGTTGTAGGTTATATCTTCATCGAGCCACAGCGAGTTTGCCGTTATCTGCTTGGCTTTGTAATTTGTACGATAATCGGAAAGCCACAAGTCCCTTGTCTGTGACCGGAGAGTTTCGATATCACTCGCTCCGAGGAGCCGCATTATCTGCGCACGGGTGTTTCCGCCGGATATTTCAGCGGCTATACTCAGCCCGTTGTAAACTCCCACCGGAGAAAATATACTGTTTTCTTCCGTGCCGGACAGGAAAGCCCTCATCGTACTTCGGTAAAATCCGTTCAGATCTGTACACGCTGTATCGGCGTTATCGAATATCTCTCTGCGCTGTTCGTAGTCCATTGTTTCAAAAACAGTCTTATCGGGTATCTGCGCCGCAGCTGCCAGAAGCAGATTTTCAGGTGCGAGCAGCCGTCCTATACCCACCACGGCAACTATTGCGGCAGCTGCCGCCGCTGTCGTGCGGACAGCGAATCGTGTGAATTTTCGTCTGAATGAAAGCTTTTTATCAGTCTCGAACGCCTTTGTGATAAGTTCATCATTTATCTCCGTAATTCCCATGAACAGCTTCCTTTCGGCTGTATATCCGCTCATATCCGCACCCCCTCTTCTTCGAGACAGATCTTTAAGCTCTGCCGCATCGTGTACATTTTCTGTGCAAGATTGTTTTCCTTGACACCGTGACGCTTAGCGATACTTTTCAGCGATTCGCCCTTCCAGTACCGCAGTATAAAGAACATTCTGTCACGCTCAGACTGCTTTTCCAGCCAGCGGCTTATTATCCGGCCGAGCTGCGCCGCATCAGCCTCGCTCTCATCATCAGCTGCCGCGGGAACGATCTCGGATATCTCATCAAATAATATCTCCGTCCCCGCAAAGCGCTTCTTGGCATGGAGCTTGTCCCATAGGTCAATGGAGATGTTCCGGACGACTTTTCCAAGCCACGGTCTGAAATGCTCCGGCTTCTGAGGCGGGATAGAGTTCCATGCAGTATTGTATGTATCGTTGACACATTCCTCCGCATCTTCCTTTGTATGCAGCACATTATACGCGAGAGTATAACAGAACTGCCCATACCTCACATCGGTTTCCTTTATCGCGCGTTCATCTCTTGCCCAATAAAGGCTTATTATTTCATTATCGGTCATTTTACCGGCCTCCCCGTATTATCTTCTATAATATAAGACGGATATCGGATAAAAATATTAGTGCGTTTTCAAAAAATTATAGCATATTATTTACGCTTACGCAACGGATATTACAAAACGCGGTCATTCCATGCCGGAAACACCGCGTTTTTGTTTATCCTGACAGGTATTCGGGAGCCTTTTGGTTTATCCCTTGTATTTGTAATCCTCTTCCTTTATTCTGCATTCCTCAGATGTATCCTCAAACGGAATGAATACCTTGCCTTTTTCCGTAAGATAATCGTACATATCACCAAAATTTATTTCTCTTGTGATCTCCTTATACAAAAATTCCGTCAAGGTCATATCAAACTCAGAATACTCGCCATATCGCCCGTATGCAACTATAGTCCACCTGTCGCTTCCGGTCTTCCAGTACACCGTGTACTGACCTTCGCACTGACAGCAGGCGAGAATACCGTTATCTGCGGGATAGTAACCGAATGGGCAGCCCTCATTGTCATACCAGCCGCCATATAAAGGATACTTTCCGTTGACATCTCTGTGATTTAAGACATTAACCGCCATTCCGTCGGAATCATAATAGCCGTCCTCTATAGAAAGTCGTTTAAATTCTTCGTAGAAATACTGTTCTTCATTGGTGAGAAGGTTGTAATACTTGTTATCCGAAAACGGATTATAAACATTGAACACATAGCCGAAACAGCCATCGCCGTATGTATTGATAAGCTCTATATAGTCGTCGGGGAGCTTCGCACCTAACCGCTTTTCGGCAGCCGCGCGCATTTCGGCTGTTCCCGTACACTTCGGATCATCGGGCGGCGGTACGATCACCGTAAGCTTTTCAAGCCAGTCGGTTTCAATGTCCGTTCCTCCTTTTGTCGCTTCTGTAACAGCTGTATCTGTACTTACGGACGTTTCCCGCGAAGAAGTTTCCGTCATGTCGGCGGTCGTTATTATCTTCTCCCGTTCTGTCCCGGACGGCGAGTTCACGCTGGTACAGCCCGATATCAGCACAGACGCCAAAAGTGCTGCTGCAAGTATCTTATTCTTTTTCATCATCATTTCCTCCGGTTTCATTATTATCTATCTCATTTATTTCTATCATCCACTTGCTGATATACGGCTTGTCCGAGAACAACCGAGGCTTAAAGTCAAAATAGTGATAAACCCTGTACGCTTGGCTGCCAATAATAAAGCAGTCCATACCTTCCGCCATTTTATATCCGTATGTAGTTGATACAAACATATCTATGGCGGCTTTACTTATCTGATTGTTATTTTCGGCAGCTATTCTTCGATATATGTCAAATATCTGATCCTCTGTCTTTGCACTTTCAAATTCTTCCTCTGAAACTATTCGCCTGTACTTTGCCGCGAGCATATTATAGTCCACAATCTCTATAACACACATTTCATTATTTCCCGGTGCATTCATGTATGTGCTGTCAAACACGATTCTCCTAAAATCATTTGTATACTCTTGGGTGCTTCCTGTTTCATATACATAACAATACAGTCCCAGTATTGCTGCCGCAATAACCGACACAACAATAATTATCCATTTTATAGCTTTTTTCATTGCTTCGCCCTCACGATAATAGTCTCTACTATATAAAACGAACGAACCCGTAAAATGTAACGCTTTTTTTGGAAGAATTTTCATTTTCGTATAGTTGCACAATTTCATTTGTGCAGTTTACACAAGCCGCAAAAATATATCCACAGTTATAATACCACAAAATAACGACTTTTTCAACACAAAAAGCAACCCCGGCACTCGTCCGAATGCTGGGGTATGATCTTATTCTTCGCTACCGCCCCACTCAACGAGCGTGAAGCCGTTTCTCTCATAGTGCGGCAGTTCCTGCTCCGGGATATCCACGGGCGTGTCGCTTGAATAGTAGGTCATGAACACGCGGATCTGCGTATCGGGCGCGGGCGATACCGTAAGCGGAACACTCCGCGCGTAATCGTCGGTGTGCAGTGTGATGATGTTGTACGGGTTATCCTGCATCTTCGGCAGCCAGTAGATGATGAACTCGTTGGCTTCGCGTGCGGTAAGTCCTATGTACATCAGCTTCTCACGCAGAAATTTTGCGGTATCGGCTCCGGCAACGCAGAAGCCTTTGCTCATATCGAAGTCCGCTGCTCCCTTGCCCTCCCAGTAGAGGCAGTAATACTCGTCGCCGTTCTTGTCATACAGCGTACCGTCGGGCATTGCGGTCACGTTCCAGCCGTCGCCGTAGTCGGGATATGTGCAGGTAAGTTCGCCGCCGAGCGGGAAGTTTACCTGTACCGAAACGTCGGTTTCTTCCTCGGGGTAGAGATAGATGACGGGTTTTTCTTTTGCAACCTCAAAAGAAATGTTGTAGTATGCTTCGTAAACCTCGCTCTGCTTATTGGTGTAGTAAACGTCCAAAGCATCTTCCGGGAAGCTTGCAGACGGAGTGTAAACGACCGTGAGCTTTCCGGTTTCCCATACGTCGTTAGTCCAGCAGTCGATCTTCGGTGATATGTCGTACTTCCTCAGCGTTTTGAACTCGTTGCCGAGGTTTTCATACAGCATATCATAGACCTTGTAGGTGCTGTCGGACATTACCGAATAACCGAGAGAATTACTGCTCGTCCATTTATAATATGTCTTTGTGTTCCCGATAAGCGGGTTGAAGTCGTCATACGGCTCTATAACTATCTTTTCTCCGAGGTAGTAATAATCGAAATTGTCATAGTAGCCGTACTCGTTCATTTCGCCAACGGGTTTGTGTTCTGTAAGACGCCTGATATCGAGCTTCCCGTTCTTTACGGTCATAAAGCAGTGATCCTTATAGTCGGTATAATGCCAGCCGTGCTCGCCTGTTGCTATATATATGACCTCTTTCAGCGGATTATTGTCACACGTTACGAAATCGCCGAGATATTGCATTTTTTCACTGATATACGCGAATACCTTATGTCTGTCCGGTGAATACGGTCCGTCCATTTCCGTAACGTCGTCACAATATTGGGTAACGACCTCCGGTGTGCCGTCAAAATCAAGGTCAATAAGATCGACCGCGATAGTCGTATCGGTTATGATCTCATCCTTCGCAGCGAGCACTGCGGCATAAACATCGGGAGCATAGTCATCTGTCTTAAAGCTTCCGTTTATCACGCTGTCCGTATCATCGGTTATCGGCTCCAACAGCACAATATCGGCACTCACGAAAGCGCCGTCGATGTTGTTGTATTTGAAACTCGGCTTTTTCAGTACTATCTTCGCGTAGATGAAATCGTCATTCTGGAATTTAGATACGCTTACACCGTCGTCAAGATATGTGAGAGGTGCAGCGTACCCGCGCATTGTGTCTGCATAAAATTCCTTCCCGTTGACGCTGAACTTCATCTTTTCCGGGTCATATTCCGTCATCGGCAGCGAAAGATACCGCATATATGCGGGGTCTATGATAAATTCGTAATACTCCGGTTCGGGAATGATCCTATCGTTATGTATTTCCTTTGCGCGGCGTATAAAAGCATTCAACGTGAACATCTGATCGTAGCACTTTGTATCGAAGCCGTATTCTATCTTGCTCATATACACTGCGCCGTCAGCGTGATCTACCGTCATAACAGTAGTTTCTGCCGTAAACATGTCGTTTCGCCATTCATTTATGATTGCGTCCTGCGTTCCTGCAACAGCAGCTCTGAACGCGTTGTCACACTCCGCAGACATTGCGCCGCTCGACCACCTTGCGCACGGATTGTAACGATAGTTTTCGGGTTTGAAGGAGAATGTTATTTCGTCCGTCCAGCTGTCCTTCACGGGAACATCTCCCGGCTCGATCGTCCATTCGTCTGTCACGTTCATATTCAGCGATGACTGATTTTCGCAGTTTATCCGCTTGCCCAGGAGCTGATTGAGCGTATACTGCATTATATCAGTCGGTTTCTCATCCACGGACGGTTTTTTGTCATCCTCATCCGCAATGACCGATACTTCGGCAGTTGTTGTCGCTGACGATGCCGTTTCTTCGGTTGTCGTTGTCGCAGTCGTCGTTTCCGCCGCGCTCGTTGTCGTCTCACTCTCCGACACTGCCGGTGCGGGTGTGCCTGCGTTGCAGCCGGAAAGCAGCAAAGCAGCAGCTGCTGCAAAAGATATAAGCTTTGATGTTTTTTTCATTTCAGACCTCCGATATGTAAAAAATTTCCTCTACTATATAAAACGACTAAAAAGGGCAAAAAGTTACGCTGTTTTTCCGATTTGTGCATATTGATCCCGATCTTTGTTAATAATTACCAAAGCTATTATATCACATATCCAATTAAAGCACAATACCCTGACACTCACCAAAATGCCGGGGTATGATCTTATTCTTCGCTTCCGCCCCACTCAACGAGCGTAAAGCCGGTTCTATCATAGTGCGGCAGTTCCTGCTCCTGAATGTCCACAGGCGTGTTGCTTGAATAGTAGGTCATGAACACGCGGATCTGCGTATCGGGCGCGGGCGATACCGTAAGCGGAACGCTCCGCGCGTAATCGTCCGTGTGCAGGGTTATAACGTTGTACGGGTTATCCTGCATCTTCGGCAGCCAGTAGATGATGAACTCGTTGGCTTCGCGTGCCGTCAGACCTATGTACATCAGCTTCTCACGCAGGAATTTTGCGGTATCGGCTCCGGCAACGCAGAAGCCTTTGCTCATATCGAAGTCCGCTGCTCCCTTGCCCTCCCAGTAGAGACAGTAATACTCATCGCCGTTCGCGTCGTAAAGCGTACCGTCGGGCATAGCCGTCACATTCCAGCCGTCACCGTAGTTGGGATATGTGCAGGTGAATTCTCCGCCGTATGCGAAGTTTACTTTCACCGAAACGTCGGTCTGCTCTTCGGGGTAGAGGTAGATGACGGGCTTCGCCTTTGCGCCGTAATCGGACGAACTCATAAGTATGTTGTCATACTCAGCGGCTCTCTGCTTCGCGTCGAACGCGGCTATCAGGTCGGCGGGATAACGCGGATCGTTTTCAATGACCCCGGATATGTTTCCGGTAGTGCCTATGCGTGCCGTGATATCAAGCTCGTTTCTGTCCGCGAATTCGGCAAGGACTCTACGCTCCAATTCGTCATATATCCGTACTTCGGAGTCGATCCGGTAACTCAGCTGACTGTCCTTATCCTCCGTCCAGCGGTAAAATGTTTCGGTCAGTCCGGTAAAAGGATTATATTTATCAACAGGCTCAAGCTCTATTTTTTTATCGTGATAATAAAAGTCCGTTTTCCAACCGTCTTCCGTTTCATGCGCATCATATTTCAGCAGATACTTTATAGCCAGAATGCCATTTTTAAGCGTCATAAGCGCATGTCCATGATCGGTGATGATATGCCAGCCCTTTTCGCCGGTGGGAATATATGTTCCGCTCTCTATGTTCCGGGACATATCAAGGTCAAACTCTCCAAGGAGCTTTGCTTTCCCGTCATTGAAGCCGTATATCTTAGACGGAACGACACCGCCCGGTCCGTCGCTTACATAAAATCCGCCGTCATTCTCCAGAGCTTCGAGCACAATAATTTCGGGAAGCTCGTCAAAGTCTATATCTATAAGATCATACGCGACGCATTTTTCCGTGAATATCTCGTCCTTCGCAGCAAGCATAGTCTTATATACCCCGGAATATTTTTCGTCCGCGGAAATGCTTTCGGTCAGATAAGTGCCGTCAAGAACGGCGTCCGTGTCCTCGGTGAGTATCTCCGCCGCGAGCATATCACATTCCACATACGCGCCCTGAATGTTATCATACATAAAATCGGCGTATTTCAGCGTCAGTCTCGCGTAAACATAATCATTGCCTATCTTTTTATATTCCTCGGAAGGGTGATCAGGAAACCATAAAGCTCTGATCTCCCGGTCATAACCGGCTGTTCCGCTTACCGTATCGGCGCAGAATGTCCTGCCGTTGACCTCGAATCTGAGCCGTTCGGGGTCGCGTTCAAACATCGGCATACCTGCTGTGAAGGCGGGGTCTATTATAAAGTCGTAATATATCTTATTCGCGTTCCTGCCTTTACTGTCGGAGCATCTGCGGACAAACGCGTTCACGACAAACAGACCCATTTCCGCATTGTACCCGCACGATATACTATCCGCGTAAACATTATCGTTATCCGCGCCCGATATGGTTATGACAGTATCATCGTATTTTGTATTATCGGTCGGGAAATACGGATATGAACGTTCTTTTATCGCAGACCTGAACGCCTCGTCGCATTCCGCCGAAATGGCACCGCTCGAATAGCTTGCGCCGGGACGGAGTTTCCAGTTCGATGTATGCGCGGTCAGTTCACCATTATCGTTGATCCCGAACGTGACATCGGATTTTTTGAAGCCGTCGGACATAGACCATAGATGCAGTCTGTCAGAGTTTTCGCAGACTATGTTCTTTTTGTAAAGGAACTCATAAGGGTCGGTATGATCTTCGATCTGTTTTTTGATATCCTCCACGGAGATATATCCGTTGTTATCTTCCGATCCGGCTGTTGTCGCTGACGCAGTTGTAGTCGCTGGTGTTATTGTTCCTTCCGTTGCCGTCGTTTCCGCTGCACTCGTTGTCGTCCCGCTATCCGACACCGCCGGAGCGAGTGTTCCGGTTCCGCACCCCGAAAGGAGCAAAGCCGCCGCTGCTGCAAAAGATATAAGTTTTGATGTTTTTCTCATTTCAGACCTCCGATATGTAAAAATTCCCTCTACTATATATAAAACGAATAAAAAGCCAAAATGTTACGCTATAATTGCAAAATATGTTCATTTTTGTATAGTTGCACAACTGGCTTTGTGAACAATAACCAATCCCGACTGCAAGATCACACTGATCTGTTTTATTGAGGATTCTCAAACTGCCATACAACGCTGTCGTTGCTCCCTGTTTCCAGAAATGTTTTTATATCGTCCCAGTTTTCTCTGTCTGCATAGATCTTAACTGTGTATTTGGCATCGTCGAGGTCAAGCCGCGGGTCTCCATATATGCACAGCTCCAAACGATATCTGCCTTCAAAATAGCTTGTCAATGCCGCGCGGAGCAATGTCACTGCGCCCACAGCAGAGGAAAACCGGGGCTCATACAAATAAATATCATATCCGGCTATGTTCTGATGGATCAGCACATCATTACCCAGCAGACCATATCCACCCATAATGCTTGGATCCAACGGTGTAAGATCAAAAAGCTCGGTTTCTGCTTTTGTTTTGACTCCGATATTATCAATACCTATCTCATCGCGCATAGCCTTTGCGGCATTTGTTTTGCCGAGTTCGTCAAGCTTATCTGCGACCTCATTCGTTGTTGAGAACCAGCCGTCCACTTTTAAAAACAAATCACCTCCGTATTTAAAAAACACCGGGAAATTACTGAGATCAACAGGCGTACCGTCATTATAGCAAAGAGCAATCGGCACCCATTCACTTCTGAGCTGTTCGGGAGTGACGAACTCAACGCGCGCTTTATCCGGCAATCCGTTTTCTGCAAGAAGCTGCTTTATCTGAGCAAGCACATCTATCTGCTCTCCGGGCATGGACAGGCTGTCATCTGCAACTATCATCAGCCCCTCATTTTCACCGCCTGCCGACTGCACGGAGAACACATTGAACGGATAGGAACTGTCATGCTTATTCCACAGCAGTTCTATGATCCTTCTTATCTCGGTATATTCCTCGCTCCGGCGATAAAAACTGACATAATATTTGAAATTTCCCATACTCTGTGATACGGAAACAAGATAATCATTGCTAACTCGATATGCTTTTGTACCATATTCTTCCAACAGATCGGTGTCGTCAAGCATAGTGTACGAAGAAAGTGCGGGCAGTTCACCGCCGAGATCGTATTTCAGGCTGCCGCCGTCCGAATATTCTTTCAGTATATCCATAAGGTCATCGGGAATGATCTCATAGGCTATGGAATCTCTGTCTGCAAAAAAGTTATCTGTCCCGTAGTCTGCAAAAAAGTTATCTGTCCTGTAGCTGTATGAGGTCGGTGCGCCTTGTGGTTTTATCGACTTGAAAGCTACACCGTCCGCAACTATCCCGTCGAACGGCAGACCTCCGCCTGCTGCCATACCGGGAAGATCGTCTGGGTTGTAGTATTCTATATCGAAGGTCTTCCTGACGTGAGCAGGATTTTCAGCAGCAGAGGTAATTGAATCGATCTTCTGTATCCACTCTCCGTTTTCATTTTTTTCTATACTGTATGTTACATTCCCGATTGCGTCATACATTTTACCTAAAGTCGTTTTGAGAACTATCCTGTCGTCCGTTTCGGAAATAAGATAAACGGGATAGGCATAGTACCGCGCGTCGTGGTTGATCGTTATGTTGTTGTACTCCGTTTCGATATCGGTGATAAGCCCGAGCGGGAAACCATGCTCCGCGGCAAGCTCGCGCTGCCGGATAACGCTGAGATAGCCGTTCTCCGGCTCGTTTATCTCTTTGTCTGTTCTGGAAAATTCCGCTATATTGGGTATGCCGTCGTAAAGATAGATGCCGTTCGGCTCCTTTCCGGCAGAGCCGCCTGCCCAGTACATTGTGTCGGGTTCATTCATATCCAGCCACCATATACTGCTTTCTGCTGAACCACCCATGCAGAAGATGAGTGTGCTTTCGCCCGACCTGTAGATACCCTCGAGGAAGCAGTTACACGCGAGCTGCGCGAACTCCGACTTTTCTGAGTCGTCAAAAACTACTTCACGGTCTCCTTTACCCCATATTCCATAAAAGTATTCTTTGAAAATATCACAGTCCTGCAGCTCAGTCCATTCGGTATCGCTTATACGAAATGCTCCGTCGGTATCAAAGTAAGCTTTGCCGAGAAGATTGAAAGCAGGGTCATAATTTATGTTACCCGGTTCGGTCGTGATCAACTCTGTTATCGCACTATCACTTGTAACATAGGGCTCGATTACAGTCGTAACCATTCCCGGTTTATCTGGGTTTTTTATAGCTATCTTATCCCAGTTCTGCGCCAAAAGAACAACTGCACCGACTATCAGCGCGACAACTGCTGCCATACCGAGCGCACGGGTTATCCAATATATCCGCAGTTCTTTCTTGCTGATCTCTGTACCGGTTTCCACAAGTGTTATCGGAGCTGCGGTAGCAGCACTATCCGAAACTGCATACTTTCCGGTACGAGGCATAGCTTCTTCTATAAAACTGTCGTCAAGTCCGCCGATAATTTCCATAACAAGCTCCTCGCGTCTCATATCTCGATGCCCTCCTTTTCAAGAAATTTCCGCAGCTTCTCCCGTATTCGCCGCAGTGTCACTGTGACATTTCCTTTAGTTGTGTGCAGTTCCTTTGCTATATCGCCGTATTTGCTGCAATAGAAATAGCGGCGGACGAACATGATACGCTTGTCCCTCGGGAGCGTTTGCAGAAAGCTCTCGACAGCTTTCAGTACCGCGTTTCTGTCAGCTATACTTTCCACATTCTCGGAAACCGGCAGGAACTCCGATATCTCATCGAAGCTTACCGTGTTGTAACCGTTCCTGTTTTTGACCGCATTACGTTTCTTGTAAATATCTATCGCAAGATTACGGACAATGCGCATAACAAAAGACCCGAGCTTTGCCGGTCTTTGCGGCGGGATAACATTCCACACCTTCATATATGTATCGTTGACACATTCCTCGCTGTCCTCATGACTGCCGAGAATGCCGTATGCCGTGCTGCGGCAGGCACCGCCGTACTTTTTATCAGTCTCTGTTATCGCGTCCTCCGACCTTGTAAAGTACAGCTCTATTATCTTTTCGTCGTCCATTTCCGTCCCCCTGTCACAAATACTATCCATATTTAAAGACGAAAAAACACACCAAAATCTAACACATTTTTTAAAATAATTATATATCTTTTTCAGAATAATTGCAACGACATTCTCTTTGTGCATACTGTACATATCTGCTTGCCTGATTTGTGCAGTTATACAAAATTGTAAAAAATCAGAAAAATGGTGTCACATTTTGTCCTGTTATACGTTATTATATATGTAAGGCGTTATAACGCTGTATAACAAGTTAAGAAAGGATAACAGAAATGAAAAAGAAGTTAAAACTGATCGCAGCCGCTCTTGCGGCAATTACCGCGCTTTCGTGTACGTCGGTGACAGCTTTCGCGGACAAGCTCAAAACCGTTGACGGAGTTACATACCGCTATTCCGACAGCGGAGAGCAGAAAGGTAAGTACACCGGCTGGGCAAAAAACAGCAAGGGAAATTATTACTATCAAAATGGCATTAAAGTTAAAAAGAACACAACAATAAACGGTGTCAGGTACAAGTTCGACAAAACGGGACTTTGCTTAGGTAAGTTCACGGGCTTTACTAAATCGTCCGGCTCACAGATGTACTATTACGACGATCAGATGAACCGACAAACCTACAAAATGCGTCGTTATTGGAAGAACGGTAAGCTCGTACAGAACAAATGGGTCAAGATAGGCGGTAAGTATCACTACTTCGGCATTGACGGCTATGAAATTGTTGATGGTGTTGACAGTAAATTCGTAAAGCAGGAGATCTCGCCGAACGAGAGGCTTGAAGCCGAGGCGGAATACATAAAGAATGTAGATCCCAATTCTCAGATGTTTGCTTATCTCGGGACATACGGAGATAAGCAGGTGTTTGTTTTCACACGTGAGAACTGGGTATTCAGGTGGGGTGACGTTCAGAGCGGAAGGTGGCTCGATGAGCAGATCCCCCTCTGGTATCCGGGCGGATATTACCTCGTGATACGCACAAAGGACGGCTTCCGCAATTTGGGAGATTACGACCTCGTAAAAGACGAAACGACCGGCGAAAACAGGTATAAATACATGATAAGCGCCGATGAGCTCATTCAGATACGGTACTTCCTGAACTGCTTTATGTATGATTCGGGGATAACCTCTTTTGAAGCTCCCGCGTCGAACAACCCGACTCTTTCCGATGAAGCGCGGCTGCGGATATGCGAAGACTACCTGAATTTCAAGGCGGACAGCAGGGAGTGGAAGGGTATTACCGCGGAGGAACTCAAAGTCAGATATCTCGGTACATACAACGGCTGCGAGGTCGTTACCGTATATCCCGAGGAGTGGGAAATGACCGATGATATTCAGGAGATAGAGATCGCGGGCTATACCATAACTCTCGGAAGCGGCAGTCTGACCCTTATGCTGCACAAGGACGGCACGTTCACGGAGATACGCGAGGCGTATGAGAAGGGGTATCTGACAAAGAGCGATATAAAGAAGATCGCAAACTATAACAAGTGAAAAGAGGAATCGATATGAGAAAGAGTATAAGATCACTTGCAGCGGCTCTTGCTGCTATAACCGCTATGTCCTGCGTGAACGTGACGGCGTTTGCGGACAAGCTCAAGGTCGTTGACGGAGTTACATATAAGTATTCTGACACCGGAGAGCAGAAAGGCAAGTACACCGGCTGGGCTAAGAACTCAAAAGGCAAGGTTTATTACAAAAACGGCGTAAAGTTAAAAAACTGCTGGCTCAAAGTAAACGGAAAGAGAGCGTATTATCTCAAAAGTAACGGCATAATGGCGGTCGGTGATGTAGAGTTCAAGGACGGAAGAACATATCATTTTGAAGCCGACGGAAAGCTTGGAAGAGCGCCGTTGATATTTGCCGCAGTCGAAACCAATAATGCGTGGGTTTTTTATCAGAAAGTGACCGTGGTGGACTCGGCAGGTAATATATACTGGTCGGGAGTATATGAAGACAGATCCAAAGAAATAACATTTTGGGAAGACGACTGGTATGACAAATTGTTGAAAAACACTGCATCAGATGTAAAGAAAACCATAAGCGTGAAAACGCTTAAAAAGATAGGTTCATTCCTTAATGATGCCGAAAAATACAGTAGCTTCGACAACAAGGTTTATGAATACGATGACGGCGATGACGGCGGTATTACGACAATATATGGCATCTATAAAGATACAGACGGGAAAACAAAATTTATTGAAATATGCAAATATGGTGATATATATGAGTGTATAGGTAATAATGATGTCGAGGATTTCGTGAACTCGATGATAAATGAAGACGAGATGAGAGTTTTCTTCGGCGGCTGTGCCGGATATAATGATCTTGTTGACAATGACTGATACTATGTTGAAATTAGCGGAAACTGTTATTACACGGCTTACATTATTGCAGAATGAACGTACAAAACCCCGGCACTCTCGTGTGAGAATGCCGGGGTCATGTTATTCTGCGTTATTCCGGTGTATCGGTGCGCCCTGCTCCGCATTGTACAGATACACGACCGAGGGCTTGTGGAACACCTGCCATTCTATCGGGCAGCTGACAGCATTTTCCGGACAGCAGTAGAGATTGCTGCCGAACCATGTGAACGATACCTTTTCGCCGCTCCTGTACAGTTCAGTCAGACCGTCAACCGCGTTATCGTAACCGCCTGTGTCGAAGCCCGATGCGTTTTCGGTGCTGTCGCTGTAAAAGCACCATATCTTACCTACTATCTCGTCTCCGTCAAATACGAATATGAAAAACTGCTGTTCCGAGATCTTTACCGGGTCGCTCACCGCAAGTCTGTCAAGTGGTATGCTGTTTTCAAACGATTGTGCGGACTCGTATGCTTCTTTTATCAGCAGCCGCTTCTGCTCTTCTCCGAGTTTTATATCTTCCGCAGCGCCGTCCGGAAGCGGCAGATACGGTCTTACCCGGTATGCAAACTTCGCTTCGTAATTCGACACTGCACCTTCGTCTCCCGGAATCAACTCGATCTTGCGGTTGCTTTCCGTCACTGCGTAATAACCGCCGCCGGACTTCACGAACATCAGCTTTGCGCCGTCGAGATACAACCGGTCAAGTTCATCGGTTATATCGGTCTTCATGTCTGCACGGTACTGCCCCTCAAAGTCTCTTTTGATTATATACGCAGCAATAATTTTCGCATTGTAGCTGCCCGATGCCCAGAACCCGATATACTCATCAGACCCGACTATCGGCAGCGGATTTGTGTGATAATACGTTGTTCCGGGGTTGCCGTCCATTTCCGAATTTCTGTCAGCTTCATACATAGCTTCAAAAAGATCATGACGCAGATCATCATTGACTTCGCTGTAATACCTGTCCGGCATAAGCTCACATCTTTTCTGTGTATCAACATAGTAAACTCCGTAAACATCGTCCCATACAATGCTGTCATACGGGACATTCAGCTTACCGCGCATATACTTGTCGATGTACATGATCTGATTTTCATTCAAAGGCATAGTAACGTATTTATTCCGCATTGCAAGGGCTTCACCCTTGTCCGCGTTCTTATAGTCTGCGCTGTACACCCTTGTCAGATCGGGATCCGATCCGGAACGCGGTTCTTCGCCCGGCTGCTTCATAAAACCGAATGTAAATACAAAGTTTTCATCGGTAATATTTTCAAGCTCGCTTTTATAGCCTATCGCGTCATACTCCTCTTTCCATTCATCTATGAATATGGAGCTGCAAGTGCCGTCATCGTTGAATGTCACACAATCGAAAGGTGCGGTGTAGTCGATACGGTACAGCGTTTCTTCAAGCTCGAACCAGCTTCCTGAAGGTCTGTCGTAGGTGAAGGTGTCAGCTTCAACAGGCTCTATAAGCGCTTCCACAGCAGATGTAAGATACGGGTTATTTGTTGTGGTTTCCGCAGTTACCGCAGGTATATTCGGACAGTTAAATCTGTACTTCTGAGTATCGTTTTCGAGGTTCCCGTTTCCCTTATATACTATGTTTACTGCGTAAGAATTACCCGGTTCGAGCTCAACAGGAACCGAGCATTGAATAAGATAATCATAGCTGTCCGCTTCCATAACGGGATTAATCGCGCAGCTGGGATCGCCATGCTCCGCACCCTCAACATTTATCCACACAGCAGGCGAGTAAAACTCATCATTACCTTTGTACAGCAGATAAAAATTCGTATTCAGCCTTGCTCCGTCATACGCGACCGATGAAAACCTTACAGAAGCGTCGCTGAATTCTATCGTCTTTCCGTATGCTTCGCTTATATCGGGAAGTTCGTCAATATATTTCACAATTGTTCCCGGTCTCTCGCCTCCGCTCACCGCTATCTTATCCCAGTTCTGCACCAGAAAGACGGCTGCACCGACTATCAGCGCGACAACTGCCGCCATACCGAGAGTATGGGTCACCCAATATATCACGCGGTCTTTCATGCTAACCTCTCTTGCGACCTCTACTGGCTTTAGCGGAACAGTTTTGCGGGTATCGTCAGGAATATCATAACCGCAGGAGCGCGGCATTGCAAGAGAAACATACTTTTCGTCAAGCCCGCCGAGAATGTCGATAAACAATTCTTCTCTTCTCATATTTCGATACCCTCCTTTTCAAGAAATTCACGCAGCTTTTCACGAGTGCGCGTCAGGCTTTTTCTTACCCGCTCCTCGGTAGAGTTCAGATCTGCGGCTATCTCGCCGTATGTGCTGAAGTAGAAGAATCGACGAACGAACATGATCTGCTTTTCCCGCGGCAGAGTGGACAAAAACTTTTCGACCGCGTTAAGCACAGCCTGCCGGTCAACCGCGATCTCTACGCTTTCCTTCGATGGCAAACAGCCCGCTATCTCGTCAAAACCGACTGACTTGAACCCACCGCCGTTCTTGATTCGTTTCGCGGCTTTGTACATATCTATCGCTATGTTACGCGCAATAGTCACAACAAAAGCACCGAGCTTTTTCGGTTTCTGCGGCGGGATAACATTCCACACCTTCATATATGTATCATTCGTGCACTCTTCGCTGTCCTCGTGACTTCCGAGTATGTTGTATGCCACGCTTCTGCACGCGCCGCCATATTTTCTGTCGGTCTCGGTGATAGCGTCCTCGGAGCGTTCGAAGTACAGCTTTATTATAATGTCGTCGTTCATTTCGTCCTCCTGCTTTTCTGTTTCTATTTATTATGACGATTTTTTTCGCGCAAAGCGGACACTTTTTTGAAAATATTTTTCATAAATATTATAGCGCAGAACGTCAGAAAATGCAAGAAAAGCATCACCGATATATTCCGATGATGCTTTTTCTGTTATTCTGAGATTATTTCGGGAGTATCGGCGGTTATGTCGAACTCACAGTAGATCATTATCTCTTTGGTCTTTCCGTCGATCACTGCGCTGAACTTCTTCCCCAACCGATAGTGTCCGGCAGAAAGTGTACCAAACAATTCCTTCCACTCAATAGTTCCCATAATGCCGGACGAACCGCCGCCGGTAAATGCAGTCAGAGTGGGTGACGAAGACTTCCGCGAAACCGCGCCTTCCGCTGCGGAAAGTGTCTTCCATTCACCTTCGGCTGTCTGTTTTTGCAGCGAAAACTCTTTATCGCTTAACGTTCTTACGTTATAGTCTCCTCCGAGACTTTCAAACGCAAATCGTCCGCCCGTCCGCGAAAGCTCGATCGGTCGTATCTGCAAACCGAACTCGTTTGTCATATAATCCTCGACTGTGAATTCCGCGTATATCGTTTCGGAAACGCTGCCGCCGGTGAACGTAAGGCCTATGCGATATTCCCCGACAGGAAGACTGCCCGCTCTTTCCCGCCAGTCAACGGTAAATGTCACTACATCACCCGCGTTTATTTTTCGGGCAGTCTCCGGTGTGGGGATCCCCGGAACAGCGGTAGTATAATACTCTGTCCATTTGCCGTTTTTCTTCTGCTCAATTACATAGCGGTTCTCATTGAAACTCATGTGTTCGCTGACCGTATCGCCTATACTTGCGGCATCGAGCGTTATCCAGCGCGCGGTATTCCGTTTAGTGTTAAGTGTTATACCGAGCTTTGAATCTATCTCGGAAACATCGAATTCCATATAAAAGTCACATTGGTCGTAATCACCTGTTTTCCGGAAATCCATGAACTCCTTGACTAACCGATAATGTCCGGCGGGAAGATATCCGTAAATGTAAGTCCAGTTTATCTGATTTTCATTATGCGCGCCGGGCTCAAGGATATATCCGATATCCGTCCAAGCGACTTCATTGTTCAGATATTTTACAGGTTCCCACTTGTCGCCGTTCTTGCACTCTATACTGTATGGTTCACCGTATGTGAGTTCTCCCGTGGCATTACCGCCTTTCTGATCTATAAGGAGCGTCATTCCCGCAGGCGTTACGTCCTTCGCGGAAATCGTTATTCCCCAGTCGTGAGTTTTTTCACCTATAACGAACTCGCAGTAATATGTGCTGCTGTTTAAAATATCATCTTTCGTTTCGCCTGTTCCGACATAGTTCACGAACTGCTTTGAAATGCGATATGTTCCGTCCGGCAAAGAGCCGTATATATCCGAGAAGTCCTCCTTTATCTCGGTCACGCCGTTCTCGGTAAGCGGCTCGACATCGGGCCCCCATGTCACGGGATTGCCGTCCACCTTTTTCCATTCTCCGGACCCGGTTTTCCTTTCAAGTACGAACCGAGCTTTATATCCGAGGTTACGCTTTACGTGGAAGCTTACTCCGCTTTGCTGCACAGCAAGTATTACGCTTTCGGGACTAACGTTCTTTGCAGTCATTGTAATGCCGAAAATATTCGGGGTGTGTTCGTCTATCGTAAATTCAGCGTATGCAGTAAGCTGTCCGAGATGTTCTCCCGTTACCTCGCTTGTAACACCGGCAATTTTGGAGATACGGTAGTGTCCGTCAGGTATTTCGCTCTCATACATATCATTTCCGTAAAACAGTATGAGGTCGTCTTCTTCTTTTCCGTATTCCTCGCCGCCGATTCCAAGAAGGCTGTCAAACCACATCTGTTCATCATTCCAGCGCTTTAGATTATCAGGGTCGTATGTCTGCCAGGTACTGCCCGTCCAGACCTGTATCTCATAGCGATTACTTAAATTGTATGCTAACTTATCCGCATTTTCAACATTCATATCTCTCGTGTAATGTAGATTAAGGCTTCCCCTCGTAAGGTCACTGACCGTTATTTTCAGTCCGCACGCTTCTGCGCCCTGCTTGACAAGGGCTTTGAGCTCGTCATCGGTGGGAGAGACTTCTGTGGGTTCTGTTGTTTCCGATGAAACAGCAGCTGAAGATTCAGGCAGCGTTGTGTCCGCAAATGTGCTTGCGCTTATTTCAGCCGCAGTATCATACAGAAGCGCATTCGTTGTGATTTCCGCAGATGTTTCTGTGGTGCTTTCTGTTTCGGCATCACGCGAACGCTCTGCTTCAAGAAGTTCCTGTTCCAAAACGGAAAGCTCCTGCTTTAGTCTGTCTATATGATCTTCAAGAACGGATATTTGATCATCGTATGCCGCCTTGATTTCAGAATAATAATCAATATCCGCTTCTATTCCCTTTATTTCCTGCAATATTTCAGGCGTTTCATCAAGCGCCCTTAGGTTCACGAGCGTCTCTGCAAGAGCGTTTAGAATGTTGTTTGCATCCTCTGCTTTTTTTGAATAAGCGTTTTTTTCAGTTTCCGCATTCTCGATCCCAGCTTTCTTTTCTGCTATCTTTTTATTTATTTCGGTTATTTTATCACTAAGAGCAGTTGTCTTGCTTGTCGTGATCTCTTCGTCCTTTGTCACCTGTGCTGCGGTAACAGCCGGTTCATTTGTCCCGGTGACGGTCACACTTCCCCCGCCCTCTTTAAGCAATTCTATATTGTTGTCGCTCAGATATTTCAGTCCAAAGAATGCCCCGGCAAGCACTGCCGCGGCCGCAGCTATACCCGCCAATGCTTTAATAATTTTATGCTCTCCGGTTCTTACGTTCGTTGCTGTGGCTGCATTTGCGCGTACAGCTGCACGTTCTGCACCCGGAGCTGTGTTTTCAGCCCTTTTCAGCACGTTTTCAAGCGCGTTTTCAATATCGGAAGGGGGATATTTGCTCTCGGCTTCGTACATTGCATTTTCTACGATCTCTTTGATATCCATTCTCACCGCTCCCTTCTCTCAATGAGTTTTTTCAGCTGTTCCCGCCCGCGTTTCAGCCGCGACAAAACCGCACTTTTGCTTACACCGGTGATCTCTGCGATCTCCTCGACGTGATAGCCCTCACAGTAGTGCATATACAATGCTGTACGGTTGTTTTCCGGCAATTGCAGGAAAAGCTCGAAAACCTGTCCCTGCTCTTTATCCTTGTCATCATAATAAACTGCCGCCGATGTATCTGCCGGAATATCCTGCGTTCTGCTCCTTGCCCGGAGAATATCCGTACTGAGATTGACAGTACAGCGAAGCAGCCATGCCTTAACATGGTCGTCGCCGTTAAATGTATTCCCGCAGGTGTAAAGTCTGAAAAACACCTCCTGCGCCGCGTCATCTGCGTCGTGCGGATCCTTGCAGCGGCACAGTGCGGTACGGTAAACGCTCTTGTAATACATGCGCATATATCGTTCAAGATCGTTGGCGGTCATTCCGTTCCCTCTTTTCACTTATGTCTTTTATAATAACACGATACAGAGCGCCGAAAAATTGCGCTCACCGCAAACTTTGTAACATCTTACAATATTATACATCATTTTTATTGCAAATGCAACAAAGCTTATAGGTTGTTGCTATAAGCTTTATAATTTCTAATTAAATTAGCATAGAGCGCTCAGGCTTTCGGGCTTTTGCGCCTGTTATTTATGCGACGTTTTATACAAATGTCCAGCCGCCTTTTTGTAAGAAACTACAAATTGTTTCTCTTTCCGGTATATTCTGTCACAAATTGACGCTGATTTCCGTTTATATATATGAGAGGGACAAAACCCACTTGAATAACACAATGGAAAGACAGAAAGGAAAATCATCATGAAAAAAACATTAAGGATTCTTTCGGCAGCACTCGCAGCAATAACGGTAATGTCCTGCGCGTCGGTACCGGCGTTCGCAGATAAGCTCAAAACCGTTGACGGAGTTACATACCGCTATTCAGACAGCGGTCAGCAGGTAGGAAAATACACCGGCTGGGCGAAAACATCAAAAGGCAAACGCTATTACAAGAACGGCATTGTGTATAAGAACAAGTGGATAAAGACAAAGGCGGGAAAATACTACTACGCCGGCAGCGACGGCTATATGCGTACCGGCTGGGCAAAAGTGTCCGTCGGAAAAGGGAATTACAGCTATTTCGACAAAAACGGGATCTGGGACGGCAAGGTCTATTATAAAGGATATCAGCCGCAAAATCTTTATTCGTTCTTTCTTGACTTTGATCTGTTGTCCGCCGGCGATCTTGTCATAGGATACTCAAAGAGCGGGATCTCTTTGAAAAATGCCGACGACTTCACAGATACAAATATCTTGCAGCAGATACTCAAAAAAGACCTTTACACCGAGACAATAACCGATCTTATTTCCGACGATGAGATAGAACTGTCCGATGAGCTGTTTCATGGCGGACGCTGCATAACGATCAAAAGCCGGTCCGATAATGGCGCATACCTTGAATTTACAAAGGATTCAGCCGGTGATTCTTATGTCTATAACGGGTACTTTGGCTTTGGTCTCAAGCTTAAGGATAAAGTGGCATTTGAAAAGCTGTCGCAGATAATAGACAAATATGACGATGTAGAAGAAAGCCTTGAGGATGATGAGGAGGACGAAGAAGAGAACTCTGAAACGCTGCATATTGAGGATGTGATAAACACTGTCGAGAAGACAGTTCCCGCCGATATTTTCGGTGGAATATATGATATGAACGGTATTATAACGGTACTTTCGACAGACACGGATACCGCAGAAGAATTGATCGAAAACCTTTATCCCTATGCGTCAAACATCACGGTAAAGAAGTGCAGTTTTACACTTAAGTACCTTACAAAAGTAAAAAACACAATATTAAAGAAACAGAATGAATTTGACATAGGCGTATCGACAGATGTTATAAATAACAAAGTGGTAATTGACGGAAAGACTATTCCGGACAAGCTCAAAAAGTTCATTGAAGACAGCGGCTTTTCGGATTGTGTAAGGTATGAGATCACAAACGGAGAAGATATAGACGATTAAGAGGTTCGCACCTATATTAATAAAGCGCACAGGCTTCGGGCTTGTGCGCTTTTTCTTGAAAACTGAATGATTATCTGCTATACTTGGTTATGTGCGAAAAATGATCGTTCCGGTCGTCTAATATATGTAAGAGCAAATTTGCGCTGAAAAGGAGGAAGCCGAATGGATAACCACGCGGATAGCTACCGCCGTTACCTTGACGGTGATGACAAAGGACTTGTGGAGATAATCGTGCATTACAGATACGGTCTTACGCTTTACATAGGCGGCATTGTCGGGGATATCTGTCTCGCCGAGGATATAATGCAGGAAGTATTCGTGAAACTGGCGGTAAAGAAGCCGAAATTCGGCGGGAAAAGCAGCTTCAAAACGTGGCTGTATTCCGTCGCGCGCAACCGAGCGCTTGACAGGCTGCGGCAAAGAGCGAGACATAAAGAAACACCGCTTGACGAGTGCTTTGAAACGTCCGATGAAACGGATATCGAAAAGCAGTACATCAAAGAGGAGCAGAAGATCGAGCTGCACAAGGCGATGAAGCGGCTATCGTCTGATTACGCACAAGTCCTGTATTTACGGTATTTTGAGGATTTTGACACGGACGAGATCGCAGGTATCATGCGCAAGTCGATACAGCAGGTCGGCGATCTGCTGTATCGTGCGAAAAAATCTCTGAAAACCGAACTTGAAAGGGCGGGATTTACCTATGAAGACTAATGAACAGATAGCGGCTTATGTTTTCGCCGCACGAGATGAATATATCAGAAAACAGGAAAAAAAACGGTCTGTTCTGAAAACAGCCCTGCCGCTTACTGCGGCGTCACTGACACTGGTGTCACTGACCGTATTCGGGGCGATAATAAATATTAGCGGGACCGATCGCAGCTTCACATCAAATATGACCGTGCAGGAGACAGTTGCGGCAACGGCAATACCGGAAACAGGTCCGGCAATATACCTCGACACATACACAGGTATGCAGGTTGGCTGGGACGAAATGCCGGCTTATGACAAATTCCGCAGCTTCACTCGCGACGGGAAAGAGTACCGCGGATTCAGACTTGCCGACGGCTCCGGCATCATTCCGGAAAACGCGGTCGATGAAAAGCTGTATGATGTCACTATGAGCACGATAGAGATGTTTTCGGAGAAGGAGTTCACGATAAACGCGCAGGTTTACGCGATAACCGATATACAGCCCGAAGCAGCAGTCGCAGTGAGATTTGAGGGGACGGACGAATACTGCTCGTTCAGACGCGGGGACTACTGCCTTCCCGCAACTCTCGGAGAGCTTATCGACGAGCTTGACCTAATGGATTCTATGTCATTCGGGAATATATGGATCCCCGAAAGAGGAATGGGAAACGCTTATTACACCTACGATCCAATACCGGTCAGCGCGGATCACGCTAAGCTTCTGATGCAGCTTTTTGAGGAATGCCGGGATATAAAATGCAAGAGCGACGATGATATTATGTTCTCCCGTCAGGTGTTCTCCGTTACCGCAGATGTCGAAAAGGCGGGAATAGCGAACAGGTATATCGGGTTCATGGAGGACGGGTACATGATAACTAATATCATGGAATACGCGTTCTGCTTCAATATCGGTACCGAGCGCGTGCAGCGGCTTGCGGAAGCGTTTAAGATAAGTGAACAGACGCCGCATATCCAGACCTTCCCCGAACCGCCGCAGACTACCGCAGCCGATGATTACTACGGCGAGGAAACGAGCATCGGCACGGTCGTGATGTACACGCAGGACACTACCATAAGTATGCCCGCGCCGCAGACTATTCCGGAGTGATATATGGTTATAAATACCAAAGATTATTGTGATATGTAACAAATTTCCAAAAATGGCGTAACATTTTGGCATTCATGTTCGTTTATATTATTAGCACAAGATAATGTGCTGCTAAATACCCCTACAACCAATACGCGCACAGGCTTCGGGCTTGTGCGCGTATTGGAATCTAATGCATAATTCGATACAGCAAATAAACGACTCAAGCGCACGGGTCATCTGACCCGTGCGCTTTATAGTTAAAGTAACCAATACATTCTTTAAAAGCTTGTACACTTTTCACTAATTTCAAGAAATTGTCATTTTCAGCGTAACATTTTGGTATGTTCATACGTTATATATTATAGACGAGCAGTGCGTGTTATTTTGCAAACTAAAGTTTTTTTCTCTCCTGCCGATATAATAAATAAGATCAGTTATTCAGAACGCAATGACGCGTTTGTAAAAATGAAAGGAGCATCATCATGAACGTAAAAGTGAACCTATCGACAGCCGCAAATCAATTCAACACCCACACAC
>JAGBMA010000023.1 GCA_017635095.1 Ruminiclostridium sp.
ATTTGAGAGAAAAAGAGCTAGCCACGCCGTCTACTGCGTCAAACCTCCTAACCGGGCGCCAGCCCGGCTTCGTCGGCTTTCCTTGTATCCGACGCAGCTATCTCATTTTCTCTTTTCAAAGCGGTTTTTAGAGGTACCCATCTGTAATCTCTCACGTCTTAAAACCATTCACATATCTTGAAAGGATAAAACTATGAGAATCGCAATTGACGCATTCGGCGGCGATAATGCCCCGGACGAAGTAATAAAAGGCGCAGCTCTCGCTGTAAAAGAGTACGCGGATCATAACGTGGAAGTGATACTCACCGGTGACGAGAAAAAGATCAACGAGCGTATAGCTGCACTCGGCATATCCCGTGACCGCATCACCGTTGAAAATGCAGACGGCGTTATCCGCATAGAGGACAACGCTATGGATATACGCAAGGAAAAAGCCAACTGCTCAATGGGACGTGCTTTTGGTCTCGTTAATGAGGGCAGAGCCGACGCCTTCGTGAGTGCGGGAAGCACCGCAGCCATAGTTGCAGGCGGTACACTCGTTGCAGGCAGGCTCAAAGGCGTAAAGCGCCCCTCGCTCGTTCCGATAATGCCTTCGATAAGCGGTCAGTACCTGCTCCTCGACGGCGGCGCGAACCTCGAATGCAGACCCGAGATGCTGCTCCAGTTCGGCATAATGGGTTCGATCTATACCAGGGAACTCATGGGGATAGAAAAGCCACGCGTCGGGCTGCTCAACATAGGCGCGGAGGAAGAAAAAGGACGTGAGCTTGAGCACGGCGCTTTTGAGCTGCTCAAAAAGTCCGGTCTCAACTTTATCGGCAATGTTGAAGCCCGCGATGTGCCCCTCGGTGCGGTAGATGTCCTCGTCACAGACGGATTTACCGGAAACGTGTATCTGAAAGCGGTCGAAGGTATGGGCAAATTCATGAAGAAAGCCATGAAAGAGACGATCTTCGGAAGCGGAATGTCAAAGATAGGTGCAGTCTTCGCAATGGGCGGGATCAAGAAGATCTCAAAACAGATGGATTACCGCGAGGTAGGCGGTTCGCCGCTTCTGGGTTCCGCAAAGCCCGTGTTCAAGGCTCACGGATCGAGCGACGCACTCGCGTTCAAGAATGCGATAAGACAGGCAAACAGCTTCGCGGAACAGAATGTAAATGCAAAGATAGCCGAGGCGCTCGCCGCATTTTCGGCTGCAAACAAAGGAGGATCGGAACAGTGACCGATCTTGAAAACAGGATAGGATATAAGTTCACCAACCGCGCTTACCTTGAGAAAGCACTCACTCACTCGTCCTTCGTAAACGGCAAGCAGAACAGCAACGAACGCCTTGAATTCCTCGGCGACAGCGTTCTTTCCGTCGTTGTGTCGAAGCACCTTTTCGAGCTTCTCGACGTGCCGGAGGGCAGACTTACCAAGATACGCGCAAAACTCGTCTGTGAGGACACGCTTTACATATTCGCAAAGCGCATATCTCTCGGCGAAAGCATAAAGCTCGGCAAGGGCGAGGAAAGCACAGGCGGACGCGACAGAAAATCAATTCTCGCGGACGCATTTGAAGCGCTCATAGCCGCGATATATCTGGACGGCGGACTCGAAAGCGCGCGTACATTCGTGCTCGGCTTCATGCCGCCCCTTGAAACACTCAAAAACGACAAGCTCATAATCGGCGACTACAAGACGAGTCTTCAGGAGGTAGTCCAGCAGAACCCCGAGGAGCACATAGAATACGAGATCTGCGGCGAGACCGGCGCGGCTCATTGCCGTGTATTCACCGCCCACGTCCTGCTGAACGGTCAGGTCATAGGTACCGGCTCAGGCAAGAGCAAGAAGGAAGCCGAGCAGGCTGCCGCAAAAGAGGCGCTGAGCCTTATGGGTTATGAGACAAACTAACATATCCGTGTTCGTGCCGCACATCGGCTGCCCTCACCGCTGCACGTTCTGTGACCAGCGCACGATCAGCGGCGAGGCTCATGCTCCGACGCCGGAAGAGGTGGAAAGGACGCTTTGTGACCAGCTCCCCTCGCTCCGCGCCCGGGGAATAAAGGCTGAGATCGCGTTCTTCGGCGGCAGCTTCACCGGCATAGACCGCACATACATGACTGCCCTGCTCGATACCGCGAACGCTTTTGTGCAGTCCGCTCCCGATGTTTACACCGGAATACGCTGCTCCACCCGTCCGGATCTCATAGACGATGATATCCTCGATATCCTGTGCAGCCGCGGAATGACTGCCGTGGAGCTCGGCGCTCAGTCCATGAACGACGAGGTGCTGAAGCTCAACGAGCGGGGACATTCGTCAGCCGATGTCGAACGTGCATCTTCACTCATAAAGGCGCGGGGGCTTTCCCTCGGGCTCCAGATGATGACCGGGCTTTACGGCGACAGACCGGAGTACTGCATCGAAACGGCGCGGCGCTTCATTAGTCTCGGTGCCGATACGGTACGCATCTACCCGACGGTTATCCTCGCGGGAACAAAGCTCGGAGAGCTGTACAAAAGCGGAGAGTACCGTACATTCTCCGAAGAGACGACCGTTAATCTCTGCGCCGGGCTGCTGAGAATGTTCGATGAAGCCGGGATCCCTGTGATACGGCTCGGGCTCCACGCCAGCAGAGATGTGGAAGAAAAGATGCTTGGGGGCGTGTATCACCCCGCACTCCGTGAGCTGTGTGAAAGCAGGATCTTCTATGAGGATATGCTTGCGGATATGCAGTGCAGGGGAGACTGCAGAAAATTCATAGTATATACCGACCCGTCAAATATCAGCAAAGTGGTCGGGCAGAAGAAAGAAAACAAAGTCAGACTTCATGAAAACGGTTTCGACTTTATCATAAAAACAGAAAAAGGAACAAGACTAAGGATAGAAAATGCATTTTAAAACACTTGAAATACAAGGCTTCAAGTCCTTTGCGGACAAGACCGTCCTCGACTTCGACACGAAGATGACGGCTGTTGTCGGGAGCAACGGTAACGGCAAGAGCAACATAAGCGATGCCCTCCGCTGGGTAATGGGCGAGCAGGGCGCAAAGACCCTGCGCGGCGACAAGATGGAAGATGTCATCTTCCACGGCACCGTCACCCGTAAGCAGATG
The DNA here is from genome assembly GCA_017635095.1 of Ruminiclostridium sp. Lineage (GTDB taxonomy): Bacteria > Bacillota > Clostridia > Oscillospirales > Ruminococcaceae > Ruminiclostridium_E. The sequence continues at coordinate 3,096 of JAGBMA010000023.1, forward strand.
GGTTTTGCAAAAGTCGCGCTCACCATTGACAACGCCGACCGTGCCCTGCGTGTGGATACCGACGAGGTTGTCATAACCCGTAAGCTCTACCGCACCGGCGAGAGCGAATACCTGATAAACGGCGAGAAATGCAGGCTCAAGGATATCCAGGAACTTCTCATGGGCACAGGTCTCGGACGTGAGGGCTACTCGATTATCGGACAGGGTCGTGTCGCGGAGATAGTCAATGCAAAGGGAAGCCAGCGCCGTGAGATCTTCGAGGAGGCTGCGGGAGTTTCAAAATTCCTGCATCAGAAGGCGGACGCAGAGCGCGAGCTGCAGAGAGCGGAAGCAAACTACCTCCGCCTGAAAGACACCGAGACCCAGCTCGGGGAACGTGTTCCCGTGCTCCAGCGCCAGTCCGAGAAAGCTATAAAAGCCAAGGGGCTCATCGAGCGCGAAAAGAGCATCGAGATCTCGGTCACTGCAGCCGAGCTCGAAAAAATCGAAAGAGACATGACCGAGATCGAGAACTCCGTCCTTGAGAACCAGGGTCAGTGTGAGCACTTCGACCGCGAGATACAGGAACTTGAGAACGAGAGCGAGTCTCTCTCCATAAAAAAAGGTCAGTATGCCGCTCAGCTCGATGACCTGCGTAGAAGTTCCGAGGCTGTCCGCGACGCTATCGCGGAAGCGGACAAGCAGATCGCCGTCCTGGAAAATGAGATCAAGCACAACGAAGAACGCATCAGAGATATAGAAAAACGCCGCGAGGAAAGCCGCCGCAGTGCGGGCGAGTTCACTGCGCAGATCGGCGGACTTGAAAAGCAGGCCGACGCAAAACGCCGCGAGTGTGAAAAGATAACCGCGGAAATGGAAGATCTCCGCTTGAAGCTCGAATCTGCGGACGAGAGCGATAAGGAGCTTGACGGCGAGTACAAAAAGCTGGACAGCGAGACCGCAGCTCTTTACGCAAAACTCACCGAAGCGCGGCTCACGATCCAGCAGGCGGAAAAGACCAGATCCGATATTGCAGAGCGGCTCGAATCCGATACACAGAGCATAGACGATCGTGAGAAGGCTGCCGAAGAACACCGGGCAAGACGCAGAAAGCTGAACGATGAGCTTGAAGAGCTCACCGAAGAAAGATCGGAGCTTGAAAACAAGCTCGGCGGCTACAACAAGCTCTATGAGAACAAGAACGCAAAGCTCACCGAGAGCCGCACCGCCTATGAGCAGCTCCGCCGCAGCTTCGACGGAAAACGCCAGCGCCTTGAAGTCCTCTCCGATGTCGAGAAGAACATGGTCGGATATTTCTCCAGCGTCAAGGCTGTGATGAACGCAAAAAAGACCGGCCAGCTCGGCGGTATCCATGGCACCGTCGCCGATCTCATCTCCGTAGGAAAGAAATATGCAGCCGCTATTGAGACTGCACTCGGAAATGCGCTGCAAAACATCATCGTTGACAACGAAGAGACCGCGAAACGCTGCATCAAGTTCTTAAAGGACTCCAACGGCGGACGTGCAACATTCTACCCCATAACCTCCGTCAAGGGAAGTCTCCTGAACCAGAACGGACTCGACAATGAGGACGGTTTCGAGGGGATAGCGTCGGAGCTTGTGGACTGCGACGAAAAGTATCGTGAGATCATAAGTTCGGTGCTCGGAAGGACGGCTGTGGTGGATGACCTTAACTCCGCCACCCGTATAGCGAAGAAATACGGGTTCCGTTTCCGCATCATCACCCTCGACGGTCAGATAATAAATGCAGGCGGTTCATTCACCGGAGGCTCCCTCAAAGAAACAAGCGGCATAATCTCCCGTAAGCAGGAGATCGACACCCTTGAAACTGAGATCGCTTCGCTTTCCGACAAGATAAAAACATCTCAGTCCGATTATCAGGCTCTCTCCGCAGAGGTAAACAAAATGAGCATCGAGATCGAGGGCTTCACCGAACGTCTCAATGTCATAAAGCAGGAAGAAGCCCGTCTGAATGCCGAGATAAACGGTATAAGGGATCTTATCCGCCAGTCCGAGGAACAGCAGGATAACGCGGAGCTCATAATTCAGAAGAGCCGGAAGCAGCTTGCCGAACAGGATGATATCATAAAAACTGCCAACGAGAGCGTAGAGACCCTCGGAAAGCAGATCGCAGATAACGAAGAAAAGCTGAAAGCAGCCGGCGAGAAGCTCGAAAAGGCGAATTCCGCACGAAGTGAGACTGCCGATAAAATATCCGAGCTGAATATTGCCCGCCTTACCACCGAAAAGGATATCGAAAACCTTATGGCGCAGAAGGCCGAGGCCGAGCGTGCAAGAGACGCAGCCGCGGGCAGCGGCGAAGTCTTCGACCGCGAGACCGCCGAGGTAAAGGCATCTACCTCCGAGCTGCAAAAACAGATCGCGGATAAAAAGAACGAGATCGAAGATGCCAACAAGCGCTACGGCGATACCGGCAGCGCGATCAATGAACTCATACAGAAAGAAAACAACTGTGAGAAGCGCATAAGTGAGCTTGCAAAGGAAGTACGCGAGAAGAGCTCCGATAAGGAGAAGTTCTCTAACGCTCTTGCAGCCGCGGCAGAGAAAAAAGCCTCCGTTGAACGCGACAGCGAAAAGCTCCGCATCTCCCTCTGGGACAAGTACGAACTTACCGTAAGCGAGGCAAAGACCATGGCGGAGAAGCTCGATGATCTTGCAGCCGCAAGAAAGGAGCTTGCCGACCTGCGCCGCCAGATCTCCGCTCTCGGAAGCATCAACTTTGCCGCCATAGAAGAGTACGAGGAAGTCAAAGCTCAGTTCGACGCTCTTTCCGTCCAGCTCCGCGACGTTGAGAAATCAAAGGACGAGCTCGAAAAGCTCATCAATAACCTCACCGCCGACATCAAAGCGCGCTTCCTCTCCAGCTTCAACGATATCAACGAAAAATTCAGCGCCATTTTCAAGGAAGTCTTCGGCGGCGGCGAAGCTCATCTCGAACTCATCGACCCCGAAAACGTCCTCGAAAGCGGCATCGAAATATTCGCCGCTCCCCCCGGCAAGCTCATCAAGAACCTTATCTCCCTTTCCGGCGGCGAGCAGACCATGGTCGCTATCACGATCTACTTCGCCATACTTCTGCACCGCCCCACGCCCTTCTGTATGCTCGACGAAGTCGATGCCGCACTCGATGAGATAAATGTAGTCAAATACGTAACATATCTCAAACGCTTCTGCACCAATACCCAGCTCATGATAATCACTCACCGCCGCGGTACCATCGAAGGCTGTGATGTGCTCTACGGAGTTTTCATGCAGGAAAGGGGCGTCTCCCGCCTTATCCACCAGGAGCTTATCGACGATATGGAGCTTGAACTGGACTGAACTCTGCGGCTTCAGCCGCAAAGCCCTCCCCTTGAGGGGAGGTGGCACGGCGCAGCCGTGACGGAGGGGTCGGCGCGAGCGAAGGCGTAAGCCGGAGCGAGCGTGACCGCGATATTGCGCTGTGCGCAATATCGCAGCGAAAACGGCAGCCTTCTGGCAAGCCGTTTTCGCCCGGACCGGAACAAACGAAAGGATACCAAATGGGATTTTTTGACAAACTGAAAGAGGGTCTGAAAAAGACGAAGGACAGCTTCGTCGCGAAAGTGAACACCCTCGTCAACTCGTTCACGAAAATAGATGAGGACTTTTTCGAGGAGCTTGAAGAAACGCTTATCCTCTCCGATATCGGAGCTGTGACAGCCGAAAATATCTGCACCCGGCTCCGTGCGGAGGTCAAGCGTACAGGCACCACCGAGACAAATGCCGTCAAAGGGCTCCTCAAAGGGATAGTTGCGGATATGCTCCGCGGAGATAATTCCCTCATGCTTGACACAAAGCCCTCTGCTATCCTCGTCATAGGAGTGAACGGAGCAGGCAAGACCACTACGATAGGCAAGCTTGCCGCCAATCTCAGACGCGACGGAAAAAAAGTCATCGTTGCTGCAGCCGACACGTTCCGCGCCGCCGCTATCGACCAGCTGAACGTCTGGACCGACAGAGCGGGGGTTGACATTATAAAACACGCCGAAGGCTCGGATCCCGCAGCGGTGGTCTTCGATGCCTGCACAGCCGCAAAGGCGAGAAATGCCGACGTACTCATAATCGACACTGCGGGAAGACTTCACAATAAGAAGAACCTCATGGACGAGCTCAGAAAGATCTCCGGCATCGTGAATAAACAGCTTCCTGACTGCTCGCTCGAAACTCTGCTTGTGCTCGATGCAACCACCGGTCAGAACGCGGTAAACCAGGCGCGGCTCTTCAAGGAAGTCTGCGAAATAACGGGTATCGTGCTCACAAAGCTTGACGGTACCGCCAAAGGCGGCATAATCCTGCCGATAAAGGACGAACTCGGCATTCCCGTGAAGCTTGTCGGGGTGGGCGAAAAGATAGATGATCTCCAGAATTTCGTTCCCGAGGACTACGCTGAGATACTGTTCGCGGAGGACGGAAAGGATAAAGAAGAAGCAACAGACGAATACGAACAAGAGGAAAACGAATAAGATGAAACTTGTAATTGCAACAAACAATCAGGGCAAAGTACGCGAGATAAAGGAGATGCTCGAACCCCTCGGCTACGAGCCTGTTTCGCTCAGAGATGCGGGAATAGACATCGAAGTCGTTGAGGACGGCGAAACTTTCGCGGAGAACGCGCATAAAAAAGCCGCTGCAGTGTACGAAATATGTCATTGTCCGGTGATAGCCGACGACAGCGGACTTGAGGTGGATTTTCTCGGCGGCGCTCCCGGTATCTACTCCGCCCGCTACGCCGGTGAGAATGCAACGGACGAACAGCGTATAAACAAAATACTGTCCGAGCTCGAAGGTGTTGATATGAGTATGAGAACAGCCCGTTTTGTATGCTCGATATACTGCATTCTCGACGACGAGACCGAGTACAGCGTCCGCGGTACCCTTGAAGGGCATATAGGCACAGAGCCTCTCGGCAGCAACGGCTTCGGATATGATCCGATATTCATGGTAGATGAGGAAACGAGCGTGGCTATGCTTTCCGCAGAGGAGAAAAACCGCATCAGTCACCGCGCGTCCGCGATAAAACAGCTCACCGATATTCTTTCGGAAAATAAATGATCAGGAGGAAAAACAGATGAACAAGATAGTAACAAGCTTAGTATCAAAGAAGGCTGCGGAAGCTGCAGCAGAAGCGGTAGGCAATATCAGACAGATCGCAGAAGAGGAAGTGGTCATGAGCAGAAAGATGTTCGCTCTTGAGATCGCTGTTGCAGCTCTCGGCGGCATCGTGCTCGGTATGTTCCTTTCTCCCCGCAAGAACGTATCCTATAAGATCGCCAGCGAGAACCACGACATCGGCGGCGGAAGCGACAGCGATGAAGATTACGGCTTCGACGACATCTGCGAAGATGACGAGGACGACAGGAAAAAGGGAAAGATCATCAAGTTTTAAGGAGAAGGCTATGACAGGAAAAGAACGCGCAAAGCTCCGCGCTCTCGCAAACACATACGACACTATCCTCTACGTCGGAAAAAACGGCATCGGCGACGATGTCGTGAAGCAGGCCGACGACGCGCTCACCGCAAGAGAGATGATAAAGGGAAAGGTGCACGAGACCTGTGAACTGTCTCCCCGTGAAGTCTGCACGATACTGTGCGAAAAGCTCGGCGCCGAGCCTGTGCAGGTAATCGGTACCAAGTTCGTGATGTACAGACAGAACAAGGATCCCGAGAAGCGTGTGGTGTTCATAGATGAGTAAGGTAGGTATCTTCGGCGGCGCATTCGATCCGCCCCACACCGGACATACGGAGCTTGCGTCAGCCGCGAAAAAAGAGCTGAAGCTTGCGGAGATGCTCATAATACCCACCGGCGAACCGCCGCATAAAAGCGGCTGCCGCACAGCATTCGCCGACAGGGAGAAAATGGCGGAACTCGCGTTCCCGGCTTCCGAGGGCTTCATCGTTTCCGACATAGAAAAAAAGCTCGGCGGAAAGAGCTTTACCATAAACACTATCCGCGCTCTAAGGGACATATACCCCGCAAAAACCGAGTTTTACCTGCTTATCGGTGGTGACCAGCTCTTCACTATCGAAAAGTGGTTCCGCTATGAGGCTCTTCTCAAGGAATGCCGCGTTTGTGCAGTTACCCGGGACGGAGTCGATTACGCGGATATGCAGGAGTACGCCAATGAGCTCGGACGGGTGAAAGTGCTCAATCTTCCGATACCTGCGGTGTCATCGTCGGAAGTCCGCGGAAAGATAGCTGCGGGCGAAGATGTGAGCGGTCTTGTGCCGGACCCGGTTCTGCAGTACATCAATGACAGGGGGCTTTACCGTGGCTGACGAATACAAGGATATGATACGCGGCATGATGGGGAAGAAGCGGTACATACACAGCTGCAATGTTGCGGATATGTGTGTGAAGCTCGCGGAGATCCACGGCGGCGATGTAAAAAAAGCCTACACTGCCGGGATACTGCATGACTGCCGCAAGGAAGCCGAGGCGGAAGTCCAGCGCCGTGAGATGATGGCGAGCGGCTACAAAGTCGATCCCGCCGAGCTTGCGTCAAAAAGCACATGGCACGGGGTAGCGGCGGCATATTATCTGCGCGAAGAGCTCGGCATAGACGATGAGGATATCCTGAACGCTGTGCGCTATCACACTGTGGCACGGGCGGCAATGTCAAAGCTTGAGAAGATCGTCTATCTCGGGGATCTTGTGTCGGCGGAGCGGGATTTCCCCGATGTGGAGAAGTACCGCGCATACGCCATGAAAGACCTGGACGACGGAATGTACAGGGCGCTCAAATGGTCGGTGCAGAACCTCTCCGCCAACGACAAGAAGATACCTGTCTCGACTATAGAAGCATTCAACTACTACATGGACAAACGCACAAAGAAATAAGGAGAAATATATGACCGATATTGAAGAAGTAAAGATAGCAGTCAAGGCTCTTGATTCAAAAAAAGCCGGCAACATCAGAGTTATCCGCATCGGCGACATCACCGTGCTTGCAAACTATTTTGTCATCGCCGAGGGAACCAGCTCGACCCAGGTAAAAGCGCTTGCGGACGAGGTCGAGTTTAAAATGGGCGAGGCGGGTATCCAGCCTAAATGCTCCATAAATCAGCAGGGGACAAACTGGATAACCATTGACTACATCGACGTAGTGGTACACGTTTTCCTCAATGAGACACGCGAGTTCTACGGTCTTGAAAAGCTCTGGGCAGACGGTACCGACGAGACGGATAAGTTCATTCAGTGACCGTCCGAAACGTAAGATCGGCTGCATTTATTAGGTATTATGCAATACGCTTTATACTGAAAGTTGTCAGTTATGCCGAAAAAATGCAGATATTACAAAAAAATGCTTGACAAAAATTGTAATTTAATGTATAATCATTCGTGGGTGTGATTGTAACACTTAATTTTGTTATCATTACTTAGTTTTTGATATATCATCCTGTGCCGTAAGGCAAAGGGAGGGAAAATTCGATGGCAGAAATACGTCTTGGTAAGAACGAGTCGCTCGATACAGCCTTAAAGCGTTTCAAGCGTTCGTGCGCAAGAGACGGCGTACTTGCTGAAGTTCGCAAAAGAGAGCATTACGAAAAGCCTTCTGTGAAGCGTAAGAAGAAGTCCGAAGCTGCACGCAAGCGCAAGTTCAAGTAATGCAAATTACACAGAAATTTAAGCGGGTTCGGATAGAGTCCGCTTAATTTATTGCAAATGGGTTGATACAATGATATTCAAGCCCCGTTTCTGGGTGAAGAACGTGCTCAGCATCGACGAGTCATTTCTGAAAGAGCACGGAATAGATGCACTTATCCTCGACCTCGACAACACTTTGTCCATGCACGGCGACCCGGCCGCTGAACAGGGCATTCCGGAGTGGCTGGACAAAATGCGCGGTCTCGGCGTTAAGATGGCGGTCGTTTCAAACAACACCGAAAAGCGTGTTGCGCCCCTTGCCGCAAAGCTCGGGCTCGACTATACCGCCAACGGTGCAAAGCCGCTTACCTTCGGGCTCAACAGAGCGCTGAAAAAGCTCGGTACGAGCCGCGAAAGGACCGCGGTGGTCGGAGATCAGATCTTCACCGACGTAATGGGCGGCAACTTCGCGAAGATGCCGACTATACTTGTCGAGCCGTTTCACCTCGAAAAGGGTATCCTCTTCAAGCTGAAACGAGCGGCGGAAAGTCTCGTTTTCAAGCGGGATCTCAGCAGGCTTAAATAGCTTATGCCCTCATCGGGCAATCAATTATCGGAAGGAACTTTCTATGATCACTTTCGCACCGGGCGGTAATTCGGACAGCTTCGGGAAACGCAGGTTCCCGGAAGACCTCCCCGAATACCTCGCTTCAATGGGGCTCAACGGCTACGAGGTGGAATGCGGGCGCGGAGTGCGCATTTCCGCAAAGTCCTATGAGCTGCTCCCTAAACTCGCTGCCGACAACGGCATCTACCTGACGCTTCACACGCCGTATTTCATCTCTCTGTCAAGCGAGAAAGAGGAAACGCGCCTCAAAAGCGTCGATTACATTCTCGAAAGCGCCCGCGCTTCCCACAAGCTCGGGATAAGAAAAATGGTGGTGCATTCCGGCTCCTGCTCAAAGATGACGAGAGAAGAAGCCACCGCGCTTGCAAAAGACACCCTCACAAGAGCACAGAAGGCTCTCGACGATGAGGGGCTTTCCGAGATCATCATATGCCCCGAGACTATGGGCAAGATAAACCAGCTCGGTACGCTCTCAGAAGTGCTGGAGCTCTGCGGAGTTGACGAGCGGTTCCTGCCCTGCGTCGATTTCGGACACCTCAATGCACGCACTCTCGGCGGGATAAAGAGCGAGGCGGACTATGCCGCGATGCTCGATGAGATAGAGAACAAGCTCGGGCATGACCGGCTCAGGCACTTCCATGTGCATTTCAGCAAGATCATGTACACCGCAGGCGGCGAGAAGATGCATCTTACATTCGAGGACACCGAATACGGACCTCAGTACGAACCGCTTATGGAGCAGTTCGCAAAGCGCGGCCTTGAGCCGTCGATAGTCTGCGAGAGTTCGGGCACACAGGCCGAGGACGCTGCGGAGATGAAAAGATACTACGAGGGGCTTGCAAAATGAAGATATTTGTGATAAACGGACCAAACCTTGATATGCTCGGGCTTCGGGAGCCGGAGATCTACGGCTCCGATACGCTCGAATCCATAAACCGGGAGCTGGCGGAGTACTGCGCTTCCGTGGGCGTTCAGCCTGAATTCTTTCAGTCCAACTCCGAGGGCGGTATCGTCGATATCATACACTCGGCGCGTGGAAAAGCAGACGGCATCGTGCTCAACGCGGGGGCGTACACTCATTACAGCATCGCTATCCGCGACGCGATCTCGGCAGTGGAACTGCCCTGCGTCGAAGTGCACATGTCCAATGTGCACAAGCGCGAGGAATTCCGTCATAAGTCGGTGCTCTCGGCAGTCTGCACCGGCGTTATCTGCGGGTTCGGAAAGAAAGTTTACAGACTTGCGATAGATGCACTCATACTCTGATAAAGGAGATACGAAATGACACGAACAGACAGGATAGCCGCGGAGCTGAAGGATCCGTCCCATGCCGCCCTCATAACGAGCCCCGTTTCGAGACAGTATTCCACGGGCTTCCGCTCGTCGGCGGGGATAGTCTTTGTTACACGCGATAAGAGCTACTTTCTCATTGACGCGAGATACTACGAGCACGCCGCACAGCAGGCTGACGGCGTTGAGGTACGGCTCCTTTCGGATATGCGCAAACAGCTCTGGTCGATCATCGAAGAGCATGGTATAAAAGTCATCTCTATAGAGAACAAGAGCGTGACCGTAAGCGAGCTTGAGGACTACAAGAAGCTCTTCAACCCCCTTATCGTCGATCAGTCCGGCTGGCTTTCGTCAACGCTCGAAAAAATGCGCATAATAAAGAGCCAGGAAGAGATACAGAAGATCGAGGCAGCACAGCGCATAGCGGAAGCGGCACTCGCAAAGCTCGTGACCAATATCCGTCCCGGTATGACCGAAAAACAGGTGGCTTCGGTGCTCGATTTCTATATGATGGATCTCGGAGCGGACGGCATTTCCTTTGAGACTATCGCGGCTTCGGGCATAAATTCCGCCTGCCCGCACGCAGTCCCCACAGATAAGCCTCTCCAGAACGGTGAGTTCCTTACCCTCGATTTCGGTGCAGTCGTTGACGGCTATCATTCGGATATGACAAGGACTGTTGTTATCGGAAAGCCCGATGAGGAAATGACGAAGGTATATAACGCGGTATGGGGCGCACAGTCCGACGCTATGAAGGCAGTCCACGCAGATGTCACCGGAAAGCTCGTTGACAGCGTCGCAAGAAGCACCCTCGATGCGTGGGGATATGAGAAATACTTCACCCATGGCCTCGGTCACGGCGTAGGTCTCGAAATACATGAGGCACCCACCGTTTCCTCGAAGAGCCCGTTTACGCTCCATGAGGGAATGGTCATAACCATAGAGCCGGGTGTGTATATCCCGCACAAGTACGGCGTGCGCATAGAAGATATGGTAGTCGTTACTACCGACAGCTGCATAAACCTCACAAAAGCGCCCAAAACACTCATCTATATATGATGATACCAATTTGGCCGGCTTTGCCCGTGTTTTTTTCGGCAAAACGTTAAAATTTCTGAAAATTTGCAAAAACTATTGCAATTCGGGAAAAAATATAGTACAATATATGAGATAATTATTGAGTAATTGCACATTCAAGGCTTTTACAAGGAGGATAAACCAATGATAACAGCAGGCGATTTCAGAAACGGCATGACATTTGAAGAAGACGGCCAGGTAATGCAGGTCGTTGAGTTCCAGCACGTTAAGCCCGGTAAAGGCGCGGCTTTCGTAAGAACCAAGACCAAGAACGTTCTTACCGGTGCAGTCGTTGAAAAATCATACAACCCCACAGCTAAGTTCCCTACCGCTTTCATCGAGAGAAAGGATATGGAATACACATACGCAGACGGCGAGCTCTATCACTTCATGGACAGCGAGACTTACGAGGACGTTCCGATCAACGCTGCGGAAGTAGGCGAAAACTTCAAGTTCGTTAAGGAAAACACAGTCTGCAAGGTGCTCTCCTATAAGGGCAAGGTGTTCGGCGTTGAGCCCCCCAACTTCGTTGAGCTCGAAGTTACCCAGACCGATCCCGGTTTCAAGGGTGATACTGCCACAAACGCAACAAAGCCTGCTACACTTGAGACAGGCGCAGAGATCCGTGTTCCGCTCTTTATCGACATCGGCGACGTTATCCGTATCGACACAAGAACCGGTGAATACATGGAGCGCGCTAACAAGTGACCTTAAGTCACGGTGTGACGAAAGAAAGAACAGCTTCTCCCTGCCACAGGCGGGGAGAAAAGTATATGATGCCGGTCCCGCGCGGATCGGAAAGTGAGGTAATTATTATGGAAAATATGACAATTGCCGAAAAAGTTTCCTATATCAAGGGTCTTGCAGAGGGTCTTAAACTCGATACAAACACAAACGAGGGCAAGCTCCTCACAGCGATCATTGATGTTCTCGGCGATATCGCACTCAACATCGAGGATATAGACAGCGACCTTGCCGATCTTACAGATGTTGTCGGTGACGTTGAGGACAGCCTCATGGATCTCGAAGACGAGGTTTACGGCGAGAGCGACGATGACGATGAGTTTGACGATGAAGAGGATATGTACGAGATAACCTGTCCCAACTGCAATAACACAATAACCACCGATTTTGATGTTATCGCGGACGGAAGTCTCGAATGCCCCAACTGCGGCAGCACTATCGAATTCGAACTCGACGACGAGGACGAATAAGTCAGAAATGCACAGTGAGCGGAAATTTGTCCGGTCACTGTCCATTATATATTCAATATCAAACAATTCTGTTTCGGGGCGGGGTGAGAATCCCCACCGGCGGTCAAAGTCCGCGAACGCTCGTATGAGCGCCGAACCGGTGGAACTCCGGTACCGACGGTAAACCGAAGCACCTATGGAAAGCTGCAAAAAGCAACATCATTCACGCGACCGGCTGCCGAACCGTGCAGAGCGGGAATACCGGATCATCTCCGAACCGGGGCAAAACCGCGGAGCCTGCACCCACTCCGGGTGAGGACGCAGAACGACAGGATGTTGTTGAGCAGCTCCCAAGAGCGCGTCAGGACGACGTGCCCGTAGGAGCTACGAAACTGCACGACACAGTTAAAGCAGCTCCCAAGAGCGCGTCAGGATGACGTGCCCGTAGGAGCTACGAAACTGCACGACGCAGTTAAAGCAGCTCCCAAGAGCGCGTCAGGATGACGCGCCCGTAGGAGCTACGAAACTGCACGACGCAGTTAAAGCAGCTCCCAAGAGCGCGTCAGGATGACGCGCCCATAGGAGCTGCGAAAGTCCGGATGAAAGAAACAAAAAGAGTACCAATAAAAAAGTACCGCCCCTTTGTCAAGCACAAAGGGGTCTTTTTGTTCCTCCGAAGAAAGGAGAAAAACCATGTCAGCAGAGACAAAAACAGCAAACAGACCAACTATCCGCACAGAGCGCGTGACCGGCGTGCGCTTCCTGACACTTACGGCGATACTGACCGCGATCGCTGTGGTGCTGCAGTACCTTGAATTCCCGGTGCCGTTCTTCATTCCGCCGTTTGTGAAGTTCGACTTCTCCGACCTTCCCGCCATACTTGCGGCATTCCTTGTATCACCGGTCTCGGGAGTATCGGTGTGCCTGCTGAAGAACCTTATCCACCTTGCGGTATCCCAGTCCGCCGGCGTGGGCGAGCTGTGCAATTTCCTGCTGGGGGCGGTAATGGTGATACCCTCATGGGTCATCTACCGCGTAAAGCCCACAAAGCTCACGGCGCTCATCGCTATGATCGTGGGTTCGGCAATAGCTGCGGTGGTGAGCATCTTCATCAACTACTACATCACATACCCGTTCTATGAATCATTCATGCCGATTGACGCGATCATCGGCGAATATCAGAAGCTCAACGGCGGTGTCGGCACCCTCTGGGACGCGCTGATATGGTTCAATATGCCTTTTACTTTCGTTAAGTTCATGATAGACTCCATTATCGTCTTTTTCATCTACAAACCGCTTGCGAGAGCGATACGCAAGAAAGACTGATGCAGGTTCAAGCGGCTCGTAATGATGTTGTAAAATTCGTGTTTTTGTTGCAAAAGACTTGAAATCTGTTAAAAATTATGATATAATATTACTTGTATAATTGTGCATTTTTTCACAAACCTGTAAAATATATCAGTATCACGGAGGAACAACAATGGCGGAAGCTGCAAGATTTGAGAGAGACGGGATAAAGAGACTTGTCCTGATCGTTGACGATGAACACGTCAACAGACGGCTGCTCGGAAAGATAATAGAGAAGGAGTACGATGTTATCTACGCCGAGGACGGACAGGAGGCGCTCGACCTTATCAAGAAGCGTGAAAAGACGCTTTCAATGGTGCTTCTCGATCTTATTATGCCGAAAATGGACGGATATGAGCTGCTGGCGCTGCTGCATGATGACCCGAACCTTTCAAGGATCCCCGTTATCGTGCTCACGTCCGAGCGCACCGCCGAGGTAAAGAGCCTGCAGCTCGGCGCGGCTGACTTCATTCCAAAGCCTTATGATATGCCGGAAGTCATTCTCGCAAGAGTAAGGCGCTCAATAGAACTCGCCGAGGATAACAGCATCATCAGCGCTACCGAGAACGATACCCTCACGGGTCTTTATACCAAGGACTTCTTCTTCCAGCACGCAAGACGGCATGACCAGTATTATCCCGAGGCGGAAATGGACGCGCTTGTGCTCAATGTGAACCGATTCCACCTCATAAACGAGCTTCATGGACGGCTCTTCGGCGACAGCGTCATAACCTGCATCGCCGGACAGCTCAACCGTATCCTCGACTCAAACGACGGGATCGCCTGCCGGTGTGATGCAGATACGTTCTATATGTATATCTCTCATCAGGAGAATTATGAGGCGATGATGAACCAGATCGTCACGGCTCTTATCGAGCTTCTCGGACATCAGCGGATCAGCCTCAGAATGGGCGTTTATCAGCACTCCGATAAAAAGACCGATATCGAAGAGCGTTTCGACAGAGCCAACCTCGCCTGCAACTCCCTCAGGAGCAGCTATAAGACGAGCTTCACGATCTATGATGATGTGATGCACGAGAGAGAGCTCTACTCAGAGAAGCTTATCGGTGATATGGACACCGGAGTAGAACAGCGCCAGTTCAAGGTCTATTTCCAGCCCAAATACAACATCAAAGGCGATACTCCCGTGCTTGCAAGCGCGGAGGCGCTCATACGCTGGGATCACCCGGAATACGGTCTTGTAGGTCCCGGAAGTTTCGTTCCGCTCTTCGAGAAGAACGGACTTGTGCAGAAGCTCGACCACTACGTCTGGAAAGAGGCTGCGGCACAGATAAAACGCTGGAAAGACAAGTACGGCGTTACTATACCGATCTCGGTGAACGTTTCGAGAATAGATATTTATGACCCCGATCTCGAAAAGAAGCTCCTCGATATCGTGCATTCCAACGGGCTTGAACCGAACGAGTACCTGCTTGAGATAACCGAGTCCGCTTATACGGATAATTCCGAGCAGATCATCGAAACAGTCAAGAAGCTGAGAGAAGACGGCTTCCGTGTGGAAATGGACGACTTCGGCGCAGGCTACTCGTCACTCAATATGCTGGCTGCGCTTCCGATAGACGCGCTGAAGCTCGATATGCTCTTCATCAGGAAGATCTGTGATGATGACAAGGATCTCAAAATGGTCCAGCTCATGATAGATATTGCAGGATTCCTTAAAATACCGGTGATCGCAGAGGGCGTTGAGACAAGAGAACAGTATGAGCTGCTCAAAAAGCTCGGCTGTGACCTCATACAGGGTTACTACTTCTCGAAGCCAGTTCCGGAGGACGAGTTCAATAAGCTCATCGAAGAATCCCTCAACAACAACTGATTTATTCAAGGAGAACGGTCATGCTTACTATTGAAAATCTGAAAGCGTTCGGCGCGAATGTAACTGAGGGCGTTTCGAGATGCCTCAACGACGAATCGTTCTATATCGACCTCGTCAAAAGCGTTATTCCTGACACAAGGCTCGACGAGCTTGAGCAGTACATAGCCGGAAAGGATCTCGATAAGGCGTTCGAGGTCGCGCACGCCCTCAAGGGTATGTACGGAAATATCTCGATCACGCCGATCTACGAGCCTGTCTGCGAAATGACGGAGCTTCTCCGTGAGCGCAAGGATACCGATTACAGCGCTCTTCTTGCGGAAGCCAAGGCGCAGAAAGAGAAGCTTGTGGAGCTTTACTACGAGCGCACATGATGCGGCACAGAAAAAAGCTGGATCACGGCGGTTCCCGTTAATTCGGGAGCCGCTCGTTTATTGAAAGGAGCAGTTATGAAGGACGGTTTTGTAAAGGTCGGAGCTGTTGTTCCGGAGGTGCGCCCGGGGGACTGCGCGTTCAACGCGGGTAAGATCACAGAGTGTATCACAAAGGCGGCTTCGGAGGGTGTCCGGCTGATCGTGCTGCCGGAGCTTTGTGTTGCCGGCTGCACCTGCGGCGACCTGTTCCTGCAGGGGTCACTGCTCAACAGCGCTCAGCAGGCGATTAAAAAGATCGTGGCTGAGACCGCCCGCTTTGATATCGTATGTGCAGTCGGTGCTCCGCTTCGCCTTAACGGAAGAGTGCACAACTGCGGGGTGGTCTTCACCGGCGGCGAGATCATCGGCATTGTTCCCAAACGCGGTTTAAAAGCCGATGAACAGCGTTATTTCTCAGCAGGAGAACGCTCCTGCCGCTTTGTATGCAGGGATATTCCCGACCTTGATTTCGAGGTGACCGTCGGAAGCGACAGACCGGTTTCCGGTGCGGATATCGTGCTGCAAATGACGGCAGAGCCGGAGATCGTGGGGCATGAACGCTATATCCGTGCTGCTGCTTCCGTTCTCTCATATGAGAACCGCTGCATTCTCGTTTCCGCGGGCGCAGGCGCGGGCGAGAGCACGGCGGGTGCGGTTTATCCCGGTCGTGTCATGATCTATGAGAACGGCAGGGAACTGTTCGCGGGGAGCGGGCTTACCGGCTGCGAGAGCTGCACCGCTGACGCGGACGTCGGATATATCGCATATGAGCGTCGCAGACGAGGGGCTGTGCCAGCGGCGGACTGCAATATTATGGAGTTTACTTTAAGACCTGCCGCGACCGACCTCACCCGAAAGTTTTCTCAGACTCCGTTCGTTCCCCACGATGCGGAGGAGCTTGCAGAAAGATGCGAAACGGTGCTTCTGATACAGCAGAATGCCCTTAAAAAGCGCGCGGAGCATACGGCTGCACGAAATTTCGTTGTCGGTATTTCCGGCGGACTCGACAGCACCCTCGCCCTTATTGTAAGTCACAGGGTCGCTGCCGCCGTTCCGGATATCGGTGTCATAGCAGTGACCATGCCTTGCTTCGGCACCACAGAACGCACGAAAGGGAATGCGGAGAAGCTGGCGGAACTTCTTGGGTCTTCGCTCAGGACGGTTGACATAACCGGGGCGGTAAACCAGCACTTCCGTGATATCGGTCACGACCCGGAGCTGCACAACGCGGCGTTTGAGAATGCTCAGGCGCGGGAGCGCACCCAGGTACTCATGGATATCGCAAACGATACGAACGGGCTTGTGGTCGGCACGGGCGATATGTCCGAGCTGGCGCTGGGCTGGGCGACCTACGGCGGCGACCAGATGTCGATGTATGGTGTGAATGCGGGAGTACCGAAAACATTGATGCAGCGTATAGTTGAGCACTGTGCCGGAACTTGCGGGGAACCGGAGCTGGCGGCGGTGCTCCGCGATATAGTTGCCACACCGATAAGCCCGGAGCTTCTCCCCAGACAGAAGACCGAGGACAGTGTCGGACCCTATGAGCTGCACGATTTCTTCCTGTACCACATGATACGCCGCGGCAGCTCGCCGGCAAAGATATACCGTATCGCGCAGGAAGCGTTTGCGGGGAAGTATGACAGCGAGACGATCCTTAACTGGCTGAAAACGTTCTGCCGCCGCTTCTTCTCACAGCAGTTCAAGCGCTCCTGCTCCCCGGACAGCGCCCGGATAGGCACGGTGAGCCTTTCTCCCGCCGACTTCCGGCTTCCGTCGGATATCTGCGGCAGGCTCTGGCTCGAAGAAGCGGAGGGGCTGAAATGAACACGTTTGAGCACATCTACGCGGTGGTGAGCACTATCCCCCGCGGGAAAGTCGCGTCTTACGGACAGGTGGCGCGGCTTGCGGGTAATCCCCGTATGTCGCGCATAGTAGGTTATGCTCTGCACGTCAACAAGAATCCGGGGCACGTTCCCTGTTACCGCGTGGTAAACCGGTTCGGCGAGGTTTCCTCCGCTTTTGCATTCGGCGGCGGCAACCGCCAGCGTGAGCTGCTCGAAGCGGACGGGGTTCAGTTCGACGAAAACGGCAGAGTGAAGAAAGAATACTTTATCGTAGTACATGATGAGTTGTGATAATTGCTAAAATATTACAACATTTTTACAAAGATTTGTAGAATTTTCGGAATGTTATTGCAATAAAAGCGCTTTAGGTGTATAATAAGTGTGTGGTATTCTGCGGGGATCTCCGCTTTGATACACAATATACCATCAGCAGGAGGACGCAATGTTAGAAGAACTCAAGGAACGTGTCTGCAAAGCCAATAAAATGCTCCGTGAAAGCGGACTTGTTATACTCACATGGGGAAATGTCTCGGCAATCGACAGAAAGACCGGACTGGTGGTCATAAAGCCGTCCGCAGTGTCGTTTGAAGACCTCACTCCCGAGAAAATGGTGGTCGTGAACCTCGACGGAAGAGTTGTTGAGGGCGAATACCGCCCCTCTTCAGATACGCCGACTCATCTTGCGCTTTATCAGGGGTTTGAGGAGATCAACTCTATCGTGCATACCCACTCCCGTTACGCCACAGTATGGGCGCAGGCGGGTCTTGATATTGTTGCATACGGCACGACCCACGCGGATTATTTCTATGGTGATGTGCCGTGCACTATGCCGCTTGACGATGATATGATCGAGAATGATTACGAGCGCAACACAGGATATGCGATCATAGATACTTTTGCAAGACGCAATCTCGGCTGTATGGAAGTGCCGGCCTGTCTTGTGGCACAGCACGGTCCTTTCGTGTGGGCGGAGAGCCCCGAACAGGCTGTGGAGAATGCGATAGTTCTCGAAGAGATCGCACATATGGCTGTATTCAATACGAACTTCCAGTTCGGTCTTACCCGTATCAGCGACTCGCTTCTTGATAAGCATTATCTCAGGAAGCACGGCGAGAATGCATATTACGGCCAGACTTTCGGCAGCGTTCAGGCGCTTGATCCCGAGGCTGCAGCCGCAGCGGAAGCCGCCGCAGCTGCGGATATACAGATCGCGCCGAGCAATCACACGGTCGAGCTGAAGAACATCTCCGAGATCGGCGAAGTTGCCCGTCCTGTTATCAACAAGCTTCCGAAGAAGGAAGAGGATGTGTTCAAGTTCGATGACAAGATCGCTGCTGATGCAGGCTCGGATATGTCAGGCGACTTTGAGCTTACTCCCCTTGAGCCCGACGCAAAGGGTGACGATCTTCTCCCCTCGGAGCCCGATCCTGTCGGCATTCAGCCTGAGCCCGCTCCCGAGCCGCCTGCTGAACCCCTCGATTTCACGTTCTGAGTACCAGCGTGTCCGGCGCTTGTTGCCCTACGCGGGCAGCGTGTCCGGCGCTCACGCGCTGTCTTCGCAGACGGCGCTGGGGCTACGCGCCCCCGTCCCGCGGCAGGGCAAGCCCTGCACCCGTAGCTGCCGCGATTGAACCGTAAGTAATCATAAAGACATATAAAAACAGCAGACCCGATTGTTACGAGTCTGCTGTATCTTTTTTGTTGTGTAGAAACTGTCCCGTTTAGCGCGGCAGCTACTAAAGTTTTTTTGGAAAGAGAGAGGGGTCGAGGGGAGAGAGAAAAGCCTTTTTTTCTAAAAAAAGGTTTTCTCTCTCCCCCGCGGGGTGTGGGGCAGAGCCCCACACGCGCGTCCGCAGACGCGCTGAGGGTGCAGGGCGGAGCCCTGCCGGGGCGTGGGGCAGAGCCCTGCCGGGGCGTGGGGCGGAGCCCCACTTAGCTGTTGACTTTGAAGCGGGCGACCTGATCTTTAAGAATGCGGGACTGGCCGGAGAGCTCTTCACAGGAAGCCGCAGTCTCTTCCGCGGTGGCGGAGTTCATCTGAATTACCTGGGAGATCTGATCTACACCGGAAGTGATCTGGCGGATAGCGTCGTTCTGCTCGGCGCTTGCTTCGGCGATCTCACTGATGAGCTTGGCGGTCTCGGAAGACATCTGCTTGACTTCCTTCATGGATTCCTCGGTGGAGTATGCAAGCTTAGCGCCCTTGTCAACTGCCTCAATAGACGCGATTATGAGCGAAGATGTGCTCTTTGCGGCTTCGGCGGATTTGTTCGCGAGGTTGCGGACCTCGTCTGCAACAACTGCAAATCCCTTTCCCGCATCACCCGCGCGTGCTGCTTCAACAGCCGCGTTGAGCGCAAGTATGTTGGTCTGGAACGAGATGTCTTCGATAGCCTTGATGATCTTCTCTATCTCCTTTGATGTCTCGCTTATCTCGTTCATTGCGCCGACCATGTTTCTTATCTCGGCGTCCTGATGATCCACCTTTTCTTCGGTCTGCTTCGAGAGCTGACCTGCACGCTGCGCGTTTTCTGCGGTGCTTGCGATCTGCGACGATACCTCTGCTATTGTTGCGGAGATCTCCTCTATCGCCGATGCCTGCTTCGTGGTGCCGTCTGCAAGCGACTGAGAGCCTTCCGCCATCTGGTTCGAGCCGGTGAGTACCTCGTCAGACGACATATTCATGCGGCTCAGTGTCTCGCCGAGATCTTCCTCTATCTTGAGCATACTCGTTTTTATCGTTTCAAAATCGCCGGGGTATTTGACTGCAGGAGACTTTGTAAAGTCGCCGTCCGCCATGCTGTTGAGGATCCCGGAGATATCTCCGATGCAGTCGCTGAGTCCTTTCTTGCTGTATCTGAGCTTGCGGGCGAAGGTGCCGACTTCGTCGTTCTCGAACCAGTAGTCAACCGCTGTGGTGCTGAGCTGGCCGCGCTCCATTTCGTCTGCGAGTATCGTTACCTGCTGGATCGGCACGATCACTCGCTTCTTCGAGAAGATGAAGATGATGACACTGCTTACGACGATAAGCAGCAATGCTGTGCACATAGATGCTATCGTGACGTGGAGAAACTCCTGGTCTGCGTCGGAGGAATCCGAACCTGCAAAATACGCGCCGACAACGCTGTTATTTATATCATACATGGGCTCGTAATTCACATAGTACGGCTTGCCGGATATGTTAGCCTGACCTTTATAGGGAGATTTGTTTGAAATTACCGTGTTTTTTACTGCATCTGACATGGGTGTGCCGACGAGGTCTGCGCCGAGGGTAGTGGCGTGGCGCAGCTCATTCTTGAAAATCGTGAGATCGCAGTCCGACATTGTTTTGACCGTTTCGAGCCAGGACGAATCGGAGAGATCCATTCCCATAACGACTGCGCCTTTTACGCTGTCCTCGTTGATCGGTCCCGCGTAAATACAGAGCAGTGCGTCTCCGTCATCAACTATGCCGTGGACTACGGCGCCGTTTACGAAGAGGTTCGTGTCTATGGAGTTGAGGCGATAGCTGCCGCTCTTGAAAATAACGGAGCCGGTGCTGTCGATGACCGCCATGAAATCGCCGCCGTACTCGGCGTATTTGCTCCATTCGGAGGTGAAGAAGCCGCTGTCGGCGTTTACGAACGCTTTGAAGAAGTTCTTGTTCTCCGTGAGCATGATGTAGTCGTCCTCAAGGCTTTTTATATGGTCATCGAGTGTCTTTTTAAGGACAGACATTCCGACACTTGCGCGCTCGACGAGGATCCCGTCATTATAATTGCGGAACATTATCATCGTTACAAGCGACGAGACGATCACCGTGATGATTATTGCGGCAACGAAAAGCGCAACTATTGCTACACCGAGTTTTTTCTTTTTATTTGAAGACTTTTTTGCCATTTTATGTATTCTCCCGTTGCAGAATATGTACCTTAATATGCAAAGATACATATTTAGAATACCACCTCATGCGGATTTTGTCAACAGACAGAGAAATTTTATCGCGTTATGAGGAATATTGACGAAATGCTCATTCGGGAAAAATTGCACAAAAAGTAGTGACAAAACATCTGAAATATGGTATAATTGATACAGCACCGAAGATGCAGTCTCATAAACCGCATCAAAAAGGAGGACACCATGAAAAAAACAGTCATTACCGTGTCAAGAGAATACGGCTCGGGCGGACGGCTCATCGCGCGTAAGCTTGCGGACGAGCTCGGGATAGGCTTCTACGACGGCGAACTGCTTTCCCTTGTGGCTAAGGAGAGCGGATACACCGAGGAATTTGTGCGCCGCAACGACCAGAAAAAGACCCAGAGCCTTCTGTATCACCTCTATATAGGAAGTCAGATCCTTCCTGCGTCGGATATGATATTTATTGCCCAGTCCCGCGTCATAAAGGATCTGTACAGCAAAGAGAGCTGCGTTATCGTGGGCAGATGCGCGGACTATGTGCTTAGGGACTGCCCGGACGTGATAAACGTGTTCATTACGGCTCCTCTTGAAAGCCGCATAGTGCGCGTCCGTGACGAATACGGCGAGATAGCCGAACCTGCAGACAACTATAAGGCATACCTTAATAAAAAGGACAAGAACCGTATCGCGTACTATAACTATTTTGCCGATGACGCGTGGGGAAAGGTCCAGACCTACGATATCTCAGTCAATTCCGACATAGGCATAGACAAGTCCGCAGACCTTATCGCCCGGTACATCAGAGCGAGGGTCGGGGAATGAGCGTTGACCTTATCCGCCCGGATTTCACCGCCGCGGTGTTCGATCTCGACGGGACGCTCTTTGACTCAATGTGGTTCTGGAGCGGACTTGACGCAGCTTTCCTGAAAAAGCGCGGTATAGACGAAGTTCCGAACGATTACCTGCTTGCCATAGCGCATCTCGGCGCTCTTGAGACCGCGATCTATACAAAGGAACGGTTCGGACTCGCCGACTCTCCGGAAGAGCTCATGGAGGAATGGCACGATGAGGCGGTGAGGTTCTACACCAACGATGTGCAGCTCAAAGACGGCGTGCTCGCTTACCTGAATATGCTGAGAGCGCGTGGGATAAAGCTCGGCGTCGCTACCGCAAGCAGCCCGGAACTCTATATGCCGGCGCTTCGGAGGCTCGGTATCGCGGAGCTTTTCTCTGCCTTCGCGGACGTGAACGAGTGCGCCCGGAAAAAGGGATTCCCGGACGTGTACGAGCTTGCCTGCAGCCGCATGGGCGCAGCGAAAGAGGATACCGTCGTGTTTGAGGACATATGTATCGCGGTCTGCGGTGCAAAAGACGGCGGTTTCCGCACTGTCGGAGTGTACGACAGCACCTCGGAGTGCGACAGGGAAAAGATAATCGCCAAAGCTGATGCGTTCATCACAAATTTTGCCGATCTTATACAGCAGAATTGATAAAAATATAACGAAAATTCTCTTGATTGATGTGATAATTGCACATATAGCATTGAATTATTATGGGAAAAATCTACAAAAATTTGCAAATCGCAGTGTAAAGCTCAAAAACTGTTGAAATTATGACCCGTTTGTGGTATAATTTATGTACATGTGGCAAAATAGGCAAGCTGCCGAATACCAAAGGAAGGATCTGATACGATATGAATTCACCTTTTACACCCGAGTATGTCAGCAAGAGGCTGAAGGAAACGCTGGAATATGAGTTCAGAACAGGACCCGCTGACGCTACAAGCACACAGATATACAAGGCGCTCTCAAAGTTCGTTGTCGAGCATCTCAAGGAAAAGCGCCATTCTTTCATGACTAAGTGCAACTCCGTCGGCAAAAAACAGGTATATTACATCTCGATGGAATTCCTCATGGGACGTTCGCTCAAGACTTCGCTCTATAATATCGGGGCAAATGAGGTCGTGGAAAAGGTACTCAAGGAGGAATACAAGATAAAGCCCGATGTCATTTATGACGAAGAGCCCGATGCGGGTCTCGGCAACGGAGGTCTCGGAAGACTTGCCGCCTGTTACCTGGACGGTCTTGCTACCTGCGCTTATCCTGCAACAGGTTACTCCCTGCTCTATGAGTACGGTATCTTCAAGCAGAAGATAATCGACGGCTGGCAGACAGAACTCCCGGATAACTGGCTCCCCGGCGGAGAATCCTGGCTAAACAAGGTCGAGGACCAGGCGGTCGAGGTGCATTTCGACGGCGAAGTTCGCGAATACTGGGACAACGACTATCATCACGTTGACCACGTCAACTACAATACCGTTTACGCGGTTCCTTTCGATATGTACGTTTCCGGATACGACAGCGACGGCGTTTCCAAGCTCCGTCTCTGGCAGGCGAAGAGTATGTCCTTCGACATGAGCGCCTTCAACTCCGGTGACTATATGAACGCGCTCGGAGCAAGCAATATCGCGCACTCCCTCACGAAGGTGCTCTACCCCAACGACAACCACCTCGAAGGCAAGGCGCTCCGCCTCCGTCAGCAGTACTTCATGTGCGCGGCTTCCATAGGCGATATAGTAATGCGCCATATGAATATCTACGGCACACTTGAGAATCTGCCCGACAAGGTAGCTATCCATGTCAACGATACTCACCCGACGCTTGCGATCCCCGAGCTTATGAGAATACTGCTCGATGACTGCGGTTACGACTGGAACAAGTCGTGGGATATCGTCTGCAGGACTTTTGCGTACACCAACCACACAGTCATGGCAGAAGCGCTTGAAAAGTGGGATCAGAACCTTATTCAGCGCATACTCCCCAGAATTTACGGTATAATCTGCGAGATCAACAGACGCTACTGCGAGAAGCTCTCCGAGACGCTCCCCGACAACAAGGTAAGCGATATGTCGATCTTCCGCAACAACCAGATAAGAATGGCTACGCTCTGTGTTGCAGCTTCTCACTCCGTAAACGGCGTTTCCAAGCTTCACAGCGAGATCATCAAGGAAAGTGTTTTCCATGATGAGTACGAGCTTACCCCGTATAAGTTCACCAATGTGACAAACGGTATCGCGTACAGAAGGTGGCTGCTCCAGTCCAACCCGCGTCTCACGAAGCTCATTTCCGAGTGCATCGGCGACGGCTTCAAGAAGGACGGCGGCGAGCTGAAGAAGCTGCGCCAGTTCGAGAATGACAGCGAGGTGCTCAGAAAGCTTGCCGAGATCAAGCACAAGAACAAGGAGGATTTTGCAAAATACGTCCTCAACACTACCGGCACCAAGCTCAATACCGACAGCATCTTTGATGTGCAGGTAAAGAGACTGCACGAATACAAGCGTCAGCAGCTCAACGCACTGAATATAATTGCAGATTTCAATTATCTCGTAAACAATCCCGACGCCGATTTCCAGCCCAAGACCTATATATTTGCATCTAAGGCTGCACCGGGTTATTACATGGCAAAGCAGATCATCAAGCTTATCTGGTGCATAGGCGAGGAGCTCAAAAAGAACCCGAAGCTCGCCCAGAAGCTCAGTGTTGTATTCCTCGAAGACTATCGTGTAACGCTCTCCGAGCTTCTTATGCCTGCAGCCGAGATATCCGAGCAGATATCTCTTGCAGGTACCGAAGCAAGCGGAACCGGCAACATGAAGCTCATGCTCAACGGTGCAGTCACCATGGGAACATATGACGGCGCGAACGTTGAGATCCACGAGCAGGTGGGCGATGATAATATCTTTATTTTCGGTATGTCCACTCCCGAGGTCGGAGTAATGAAGTCGAACGGATATTCGCCCGACGGCTACTATGACCGCAACGACGTTATCCGCGGAGCGATCGACGCTATGTACCGCGGCTTTAACGGCGCTACATTTGATGAGGTCGCAAACGCTATCCGCTACACCGACCAGTATATGTGTCTTGCAGACTTCGACAGCTACCGCGGTACTCAGGCAAAGGCTTCTCAGACCTACAAGGACGTTCTCAAGTGGAACAAGATGTCCCTTGCCAACATCGCCGGCTCCGGCATCTTCTCCGCCGACCGTGCTGTCACCGATTACGCTAAGGACATCTGGCGCCTATATTGATCGCTTTTTCGCCCTACGCAGGCGGCGATACGGCGCTTTCGCGCGTGTGGGGCTCTGCCCCACATCCCGCGGGGGAGAGAGAAAACCTTTTTTTGTAAAAAAAGGCTTTTCTCTCTCCCCTCGACCCCTCTCTCTTTCCAAAAAAACTTTAGTAGCTGCCGCGCTGAGTGAGACAGTAATCTGCGCATAACGTGAAAAACAGCAGACCCGTTACTTTCAGGTCTGCTGTTTTTATGTATGTTTATGATTTCTGTCAAGACTAATCGCGGCAGCTTCGGGTGCAGGTCTTGCCCTGCCGCCAGGCTCGGGGCGGCGTAAGCCCCGAAACGGTCTGTTAAGACGCGCGGGAGCGCCGGACACGGGGCGTGGGGCGTGGGGCGGAGCTCCACAGGCGGGTGAGCGACGTACCGTCGCTCACCCGCGGAGCACGTCGTCGCCGCCGCAGAGGTGGATCTGCTCGATCATCTCTTCGTCGCTGATGACGGTGACGCGGCCGGCTTCGTACTGAGCGTCGATCCATTCCTTGATCTTGGCTATGAACGGCTCCTTTTTGCTCACGGCACGCTCGGGCGGGAGCCGATAGTAATTGTTTATCCAAAGGGCAATGCCCGCAAGACCGGAAACGTTGCTTACTGCAACGAGCGGAGGGCGGCCGAGTATCGTCTCGGTGTCAAAAATATTGTATATCTCGGGGTCTTTAAGAAGCCCGTCCGCGTGAATGCCTGCACGGGTAAGGTTGAAGTTGCGGCCTACAAACGGGGTCATAGGCGGGAGATCGTAGTTCGTCTCCTTTACAATATAGTCAGCGATCTCGGTGATTACGCGCGGATCCATGCCGCCGAAGTCACCGCGGAGCTGCGCATACTCGAATACCATCGCTTCGAGCGGTACATTTCCCGTCCTCTCGCCTATGCCGAGAAGCGAGCAGTTCACAGCCTGCGCACCGTAAAGCCACGCGGTAGATGCATTTACCACGCCCTTGTAAAAATCGTTGTGACCGTGCCATTCAAGCATCTCGCAGGGTACGCCCGCGTAGTGCTGAAGACCGTAGATTATGCCGGAAACGCTTCTCGGAAGTGCAACTCCCGGGTATGGTACGCCGTATCCCATTGTGTCGCAGGCACGGATCTTTATCGGTATGCCGCTCTTTTCGGAAAGCTCCATGAGGGCTGTTGCAAACGGCACCACAAATCCGTAGAAATCGGCACGGGTTATGTCCTCGAAGTGGCAGCGCGGCCGCAGTCCCGCTTCGATAGCATCGGAGACTATGCCGATGTACTTGTCGAGAGCCTGCTTACGGGTGAGCCCCATTTTGTTGAAGATGTGGTAGTCCGAACAGCTCACAAGTATGCCTGTTTCTTTTATGCCGATGTCACGGACAAGGGCAAAGTCCGACTTCGTTGCGCGGATCCATGTTGTGATCTCCGGAAACTCGTATCCGAGCTCCATGCAGCGTTCGAGTGCTTTTCTGTCCTTCTCCGAGTACACGAAAAACTCGGTCTGGCGGATTATCCCGTCCTTTCCGCCGAGCTTATGGAGAAGCTCGTAGATATGCACCATCTGATCGGTGGTGTAGGGTGCACGGGACTGCTGGCCGTCGCGGAAAGTGGTGTCGGTGATATAGATCTTTTCCGGCATATTCATAGGTACGCGGCGGTAGTTGTAGGCTATCTTCGGCACCTCGGTGTATGGGAACATCTCACGGAAAAGCTCGGGCTCGGAAACGTCCTGGAGCTCGTACATATACGGATCCTGCTCAAGCAGGTAGCTCTTTTTGCTAAGCGTTATCTCTGACATCTTCATTTCTCTCCGTTTCAAACAATATAGCTCATAAGACCGTGAGGTCTGAAATGCCGGTTTCCTGCATTTCCGCGCTTACGGCCTACTGAAGCGTAAGACCATTATATTACCGCAAAATCGTTTTGTCAACAAAATAACGGGAAAATCGGCATTTTAAAGCCTTTTTCCCGTTTTTGCAGGATTAAACTGTCAAAGTTGCATAATTACTGATTTGTGCTCAGCCACATCTCGACTGCGGCGCATTCCGTCGAGCGCTTGTCTGCATCTACAGCGCCGGTGTCAAGAGCTCGTCTGCCGACTTCATATCTGCCGAGATCGGTGCCGCCGAGGCATGACGTGGTTATGATGACCGGCATGGTCTTTGAAAGTTCGGAGAGAACAAGCGTGATCTCATTGTCGGGAATACCGCCTGCGCCATAAGTCTCCATTACTATACCCGCTCTGTCCTGGGCAATCGCCATTATATCAAGCCCGTAGGTGAAAGGCGTGAGACGAACTACTGCAGGGAAAAGGCCGTTGCGCGCGGGGAACCTGTACTTCTTCTTCGGAACGAAGCCGGAATAGCTGCGGAAAGCGTCCTTTTCCGAGCTGCTTACCTTGACGATATCGCCGCCGTTGATAATGCGGCCTGCAAACGAAAGGTGAACGCCCTTGTACTCACCCTCCGCCGCTATGCGCACAGCAGTCTCTATGTTCTGCTTGGCATCGCTGTCGTCCGCGTCGGGAGCAAGCATGGAGCCGGTAAGTATCACCGGCTTGTCTGTTTCGAGGGTGAATGCGAGAACCGCCCCGGTGT
This sequence comes from Ruminiclostridium sp., assembly GCA_017635095.1. Classification (GTDB taxonomy): domain Bacteria; phylum Bacillota; class Clostridia; order Oscillospirales; family Ruminococcaceae; genus Ruminiclostridium_E. The sequence goes on from JAGBMA010000023.1 coordinate 30,932, forward strand.
ATGCCATTGTGTCTGTCCCGTGGAGAACAACGACACCGTCATAATCCGGAAGGCTTTCCGTTATCGTGTTGTAGAGCCTGCGCCAGTGTATGGGCATTATATCCGTGCTGTCTATCGAGAACAGGTCAAGGGCGGTGACCTCGATCCCGTCTATGGACGGCTTGAGCCTTTCGCCCACCAGAGTCGGTATAAGACCGAACGCGGAATTCATTCCCGCAACTGTACCGCCTGTAGTTATCATCAATACTTTTTTCATCTGAACAACCCCCCGTCAAAATATTTTTCCTGAAAATCTATAGATTTTATGATGTCCTCGTCAGAAATATCCGCGCCGTCCGGCGTCACTATCCATTTATCCTCAACATCGTTGTACCTGTGCCATACGGCGATCACCTTACCGGTGAAGTTCTCACGCGGCTCGTCAACTCCAAGCAGGTAGATATCCTGCTCCGCACCGTCGCCTGCATATTCTCCTTCAACGAACCCGTAGTTCACGGGATATATCAGGTCGGGTATCCTCGGGTGTGCGGAACCGAGGGGACGGTCTATGCGCCCGCTCACCTGCCTGCCGATTATATCGGAAAAGTCCGGCTGTACATCGTCCTTTACCGCGTCAGCCTCCGCGAACCAGTGGGCACCGGTGGCGTTGTACAGCGGAGTTTTCAGTGTTTCCACATGACGTAGAACATTCACATCGAAATCTTTCAGCAGTTCCCTTATCCCGTCCTCATCAGTGAAGAAGTGAGGAATTCCGTCCTCGGGGCCTCCTATGAAACGGAGAGTGTTTTCGTCGATGCGCTCGCCGTTCTGATTTAAATAATGCCATGCCTTCTTTGAACACAGGTCGAAGTAGATCTCTCCTCCCGGCCGCAGTACACGGTGTATCTCGCTCATTATCTGACGTATGCCCTCGGTGTCGGTGTGGGAAAGAACATGGTATGAGTATATGCAGTCAAAAGCGTTGTCCGCAAAGGGGAGCTGCTTCATATCTCCCACCACCGCACGGAAGTCCGTGCCGTTCTTTTTCTGCCACTCACGCAGGTTGTTCACACCGTATTCGGAAAGGTCGAGCGCAGTCACACTAAAGCCGTGAGCATCGAAGAATATCGAATGCCTACCCAGCCCACAGCCGAGATCAAGCAGCCTTTTTCTGCCCTCGCCGCGCCATTTCTCCGCGTAGTAGAAGCTTTCCTCGGAGGGTTTAAGCCATGTTTCACGCCGGATATTTTCCCAGTCCCATTCCTTGGATACTACCATATCATTCTCCTTCTGAAGCCGCTTTCAGTGCGGCAGTATATTCTTCCTCGCTGTAAAGGGAGTTAAGGGCTTCGACCAGAGCCTTTGCCGTCATACGTTCCGGCAGCCCGAGCTTCGCACAGAGAGCCCGTCTGAGCTCCGCGCTGTTGTCACCACCGGAGAGACCGTCGTCGAAGAGCCTTTGTTTATCTATCCATGCGGGGCGCGGGGCGGAAGAACTCATCACTCCCGCGTCCTCGAAAGCCTTGCGCAGGGTACGGACATCTATGCCCTCAACGCCGAGTTTGCCCTCTTTGGAGGGTTTAGCCTTGCGGCGTTCCTTGCCGAAAACATCGGGTATATAGATATTTACCGCCCTGCCGGAACCTATGCAGCTTTTCAGAGAATTCCGTATCTGAAAACCTGCGCCGTCGCTGTCGGTGAGTATTATTATCCCCGTTTTTTCGGCGTATCTGCGTATCATGTCACGCTTTTTTCTGTTCTTATATATGCCGAAGCCGTCGGTGGTGATTATGACGGCATCTACCACACTCTGCAGCTTTATCTTGTCGTATCTGCCCTCAACGATCACGGGCATATCGAGCTTTATCTTTTCGTCGTCCATGCCGGTTCACCCCGCTCTTTTTTCCCTGCAGATAAAGAGCTTTGTAACGGCTTCGTCGATAAGGACGCGGCTGCTCGTTCTGACGGATTTCAGCGCGATATCAGTCTCGGAAAGAAGGCTCACCGTTTCCCGCAGATAGGCTATTCCGAGACGTGCGGCTGCTGGGAAGATCTTGTTTGAGAAGACCCACGCCTTGCCGCCGTAATATCCGAAGGACTGGGCGGCGGACTGGGCGTTCATGCCGCTGTTTTTGGCGAGTTTTGCGCAGTACATATCGAGGAATGTTCCCGCCAGAGCGTTCATTATATTCACGGCGTTTATCTGCTGCTCAAACAGCTCATCGACGATACGGTAGGCTTCTGCGCGCTTGCCCGCGTTTATTGCATCGGCGAGGTCGAACACTTCGGCTTCGAGCTGTTTCGGAACGAGGGCGTCGATATCGGAGCGGGAAATTGTCCCGCCCTCTCCGACGTAGCTCATGAGTTTTGCGGTCTCGTCGCTTGCGGCGGACATACTTCCGCCCACCCGTTCCGTGAGCGCGAGAGCGTCATCGTAAGACATCACGATCCCGGATTTTGCAGCTTTTTTCACACAGAGCTCGGCTATTTTCGGCGCTTTCATGAGCTCGACGGAGCACACTGTACCTGCTTTTTCGACTGCGGCAATAAATTTTTTTGTACGGGCTTTTTTTTCGTCTATAGCTGTGTTGATGCAGTATATCAGCAGTATAGCGGAATCCGGCACATTTGCGACGATATCAAGGTAGCGCTTGTCATCGGACGAGAGCTTGTTTTCGGGGTCAAAGTCCTTTATGACAACTACCTTGACTTCGGAAAAAACGGGCAGAGTGTCAATGTAGTCCGCGAGCAGGTCGGGATCGGGACATCCGTCGAGACGCTGGAGATTAAAGTCGTTTGCATCATCGCCCACTGCTTTTTTTATTATTCTGTCGGCGTACATAGAGATGAGGAACGGCTCTTTTCCGTATATAAAATAGACGCGCGAAAGGTCTCCCGCCTTTATTGACGCGGAAAGCTTGTCTTCCGTCAGTTTCATACGATCACCGCCTATAATTCTCTGTATATATTTTACCACATCTCCCGCCAAATTGCAACCACTTCGTAAATATTGCATACAAAATTGCACCCTCAGCGCGTCTGCGGACGCGCGTGCGGGGCTCTGCCCCACACCCCGGCAGGGCTCCGCCCTGCACCCTCGGCGCGTCTGCGGACGCGCGTGTGGGGCTCTGCCCCACGCCCCGCGGGGGA
>JAGBMA010000147.1 GCA_017635095.1 Ruminiclostridium sp.
TAAAAAAAGGCTTTTCTCTCTCCCCTCGACCCCTCTCTCTTTCCAAAAAAACTTTAGTAGCTGCCGCGCTGAGTGGGACAGTTTCTGCACAACAAAAAGATACAGCAGACTCGAAAGTAACGGGTCTGCTGTTTTTATATGCTGTTATGATAACTCACGGGTAAGTCGCGGCAGCTTCGGGTGCAGGGCTTGCCCTGCCGCGGGTCCGGGCGACGTCAGCCCGGCGCTGTCCGCGAGGACATCCGGCGAAAAAGTACCTTTTTCGCCGGACCGGACAGCAGACCCGAAAAGAACAGGTCTGCTGTTCTCAGTCACATATCAGTTCGTCGATCGTGTCGTTCTCGGTAATGTCCCTTATCCTGCGGCAGGGTACCCCCGCTGCAAGCGCTCCGGGCGGAATATCTCTCGTTACAACGCTTCCCGCGCCTATCACACAGCCTTCGCCTATCGTTACGCCGCCGCATATCGTCACGTTTCCTGCGATCCAACAGTTGTTACCGATCGTTATGGGCTTTGCGTATTCACGGTCGGTCATCGTCCCGTCCGCTTTCATGTACATATTCCTGTCCTGTGGTCTTAAAGGGTGGACAGGGGTGAGGATAGAAACGTTCGGACCCATGAACACGTTGCTTCCGATCTTTACCGGCGCACAGTCCAGAACCGTGAGATTGAAGTTAGCGTATGAGTTTTCCCCGATCTCGGTGAAACAGCCGTAATCGAACTGCACCGGCCCCTGGAGATAAACGCCTTTGGCTGCATTCGGCACAAGTTTTTTCATAATGGCGGCGCGTTCCTCTTCCTGTGTCTCGAATGTGGCATTGTACTCGGCGCTCAGCTTATGGGCGGCTGCACGAAGCCCCAGCAGTTCCTTGTCAGACGGGTCGTAGATCTTTCCGGCAAGCATTTTCTCTTTTTCGGTCATTTCTTCTCCTTTCAACGGAAAACGGGACAGTCATTCCGACTGTCCCGTTTGTGTTCTTTGGTCAGATCTATCAGAGCTGCTCGGGATTGCTGAAATCGAATGTCTCTACCGCCTCGGAAGCAACGCTGTCGATAGAAACACTGTTGATATCGTCGGAAGCGTCCTTGAGTTCGTCCTTGACTTCTTCCTTGATCTCTTCAACAGCCTCGGCTGCCTGCTCGACTATGGGCTCGGGAGAATTCTTGATCTCTTCTGCCATATCAACAGCCTTTTCCGTGAGTTCGTCAACGTCTTTTTCAATAGCTTCGGCGAGGTCAGCGGCTCCTGTTTCGTCTGCGATCTCTTCTGCCTTGCCCGCGACCTTGGACTTGATGTTGTCTATGCCGGTCTTGATATTTTCACCGGTGGTTTTTGCGAAGTTCACAGCCTTGTCCTTAGCCTCGGCTGCAGTTTCCTTGCCCTTAGCGACAGTCTCTTCGCCCTTTGTTATCATGTCCTTGTTGATGATGTCATCAATGCCCTCTTTGAACTTCTCGGTGCCTGTTTTGATAGCACCTACTGCGAAAAGAGAAGCCCTCTGGATCTTCTCTTTCGGAGTGGAGTGTCTCTCTTCTACGAAAACGTCGGAATCGTCCTCATAAACGTGCTGAGCGCGCTCTTCCTCCTCAGCATTGCGCTTTTCGATAAGCTTTTTGCCTACATAGAAGCCAACGCCTGCGAGAGCAGCTATGCTGACAAGTGCGGTTAATTTACCCATTTTTATCATTCCTTTCAGAATTTTGTTTTGATGCTGATACTATTATACAATATTTTTTTTGATTTGTAAAGGGTTTATATGCAAATTTTACCAAAAATGTTATTTTTTATTCACGGCTTCGAGGTAATAGATCGGAAGACCTTGTGAGAGAAAACGCTGTTCATATTCCGTAATAATATTCCCACTCACGTCGCTGTTATGCAGGTCGCGGGTGACATAACGTATCTCAAATCCGCCTTTTGTGAGGCTTTCAAGGGAATAGTCGAAAAACTCGCGGTTATCGGTCTTTTGCAGTATCACACCGCCGTTCACGAGCAGGTCCCGGTATATCGGCAGGAAACGTTCGCTTGTGAGACGGTGTTTGGTGTAGCGGGTTTTCGGGAAGGGACAGCTGAAATTCAGGTAAATGCATTCAATGCTGTCGGGGCGGAGGACTTTCTGCAGATACCCGGCATTTCCCATGAAATAACGCAGGTTTTTCAGCCCCAGCGAAACGGTCTGCTCCATGGCTGAGACGATAACGTTCGGAGTCTGTTCCACAGCGATGTAGTTTATGTCCGGGTGCAGTCCCGCGATAGTATTTGCGAATTTCCCTTTGCCGCAGCCTATCTCAAGGTGCACCGGGGCATTGTTTCCGAAAACAGCGGAAAGGTCTTTCTGTTCAGCGTTTCCGTCATCGTGAACGCCGTCCGGCAGCCAGCCGAGATCGACTGCACCGCAAGCCGCAAGACGCTCGTCGAGATGCTTTTTCTTTCTCATTCTCATATCCCGAGAAGCCCCTCCTTTTCAAGCCGCGTTACCTCGTGCAGCATATCTATCCCATATGCCCCCGGGAACAGTGCGTTTTCCGCTTCATCGCGGGTGAACCATGCTGCTTCGCTCACTTCGCCGGACAGACGTGTCTCTGCTTTGCGGACCCTGCAGGCAAACGCAAGCATGAGATTGTCGTGCTTTTCGTAATATTTGCTGTAAAGGAACCTCGCTCCGAGCATTTCCAGCCCTGTTTCTTCCGCGATCTCTCTTTTTGCGCATTCCTCCGCGCCTTCGCCGGCTTTTATGTATCCTGCGACGCAGACGTAGCGTATTATACCGTAGCTCTGCTTTATGAGAAGGACTTCGTCATCTTCGCTGATGCAAAGACATATGACGCAGGGATAGCTGAACGGAAAGAACGGCCGTTCACAATTTTTGCAGTAAGGAACATTCCCTTCGTCGCCTATCTGCTTCGGAACGAGCTTCTCACCGCATTTCGGGCAATGATCGAATTTCATTGGCTCAGTCCTTGAAGCTGTACTCGCTGAAGTCGAATGTCGCAAAAAGATCCTGCGGCGTTTCGGCGCGGCGTATCATCTTGAAGCTTCCGTCCTCTTTCAGCAGCACTTCCGCCGAACGGAGCTTGCCGTTGTAGTTGTAGCCCATGGAGAAGCCGTGAGCGCCCGCATCGTGTATTGCAAGGATATCGCCCATGTCGATCTTCGGGAGCATTCTCTCATGAGCGAACTTATCGCTGTTCTCACAGAGACCGCCTACGACATCGTACTCGTGGTCGCAGGGCTCGTTTTCCTTGCCGAGCACGGTTATGTGATGATAAGCGTCGTAGATAGCGGGACGCATGAGGTTTGCCGCGCAGGCGTCAACGCCGATGTACTCCTTGTATATGTGCTTTTCGCGGATAGCTGTCGTGATAAGAAGTCCGTTGGGCGCGAGCATGAAGCGGCCGAGTTCTGTGCAGAGCTTTACGTCGCCCATTCCCGCGGGTACGAGTATTTCTTCGTAAGCCTTGCGAACGCCCTCGCCGATGACCTTGATGTCGTTCTCGGACTGTTCGGGTCTGTATGCTATGCCCACACCGCCGGAAAGGTCTATGAAGCTGATCTTCACACCGGTCTTTTCCTTGATCTCGACCGCAGTTCTGAACAGGATAGAAGCGAGGACGGGGTAGTAGTCGTTCGTAAGGGTGTTGCTTGCGAGGAAGGAATGCATACCGAACACTTTTGCACCCTTTTCTTTCAGGATACGATAGCCTTCGATGAGCTGGTCATGAGTGAAGCCGTACTTTGCGTCCGCGGGTGTGCCCATTACATTGCCGATCTCGCTCGTCTTGAAGTCTCCGCCTGGGTTATAGCGGCAGCAGATAGTCTCCGGAATGCCGGTGAGCTTATCGAGAATGTCGATATGGGTGAAGTCGTCGAGGTTGATGATGGCTCCGAGCTTGTATGCGAGCTTAAAGTCCTCATCGGGGGTCTCGTTGGAGCTGAACATTATGTCGTGCGCCTTTGCACCTACCTTGTCGGAGAGCATGAGCTCGGTGAGAGATGCACAGTCGAAGCCGCAGCCCTCCTCCATGAGTATCTTCATGATGAACGGGTTGGGTGTCGCCTTGACTGCAAAATACTCCTTGAAGCCTTTGTTCCATGAGAATGCGTCGTTAAGGGCGCGCGCAGTTGCTCTGATGCCCTTTTCGTCGTAGAGGTGGAAGGGAGTGGGGATCTCTTTTCTGATCTCTTCTGCTTTTGCTTTGGTGACAAACGGGATTTTCTTGCTCATAGTTGTTGTCCTTTCTTATTTTTTTATTTCAGGGAACGCGTTGAACCATGCGCGTTCCTCAAACGGCTTTTTCTTTGGTGCAGATACTTTGTCTGCGGCTTTTCCTATCGGCAGGAAGCATACGAGCTCGTACTCATCGGGGACTCCGAGTATCGCTGCCATTTTCCCGGCGATATCGTCTTCATCGGTGATGTGCCCTTCGTACCAGCAGCTCCGGTATCCAAGCGCTTCCGCCGCGAGCAGCATATTCTCGACTGCAGCCGAGTAATCCTGGACTGCGAAACAGCGGTCGCGGTAGGCGGGTATGCGTCTTGTGAGAACACATATCGCCGCGGGTGCGGTCTCACCTACGGGCGGGTCAATGACGCTCCTCAGTTTTGCAAGGACAGCCGGATCATCTGCCGCAATAAGGCTCGTGGTCTGTTTGTTGCAGCCCGACGGAGCTGCAAGGCCGGCCTCCATTATGATCCTGAGGTCATCGCGCGGTACAGGGTCGGCTTTATACTCACCCCTGTAACTGCGTCTGTTCATGATTGCACCGATAACGTTCATAGTCTCACACATTCATGTATTTCGCAAGGAACTTAACGGACAGATCTATCCAGGTCTTGCAGTTATCACGGTAGAAGTAGTCGTTCCAGCCCGTGATCTTGTCGCAGGTAGAAAGACCGTGGGGTCCTTCATCGAACATATGCAGTTCCACGGGAACTTTGTTGGAGACACAGGCTTTTGCCATTACCAGGCTGTTGTGGGCGGGAACGCAGTCATCGTTTGCTGTACACCACAGGAAGATCGGCGGCGTTTTCGTCGTTACGCGGTTTTCGAGGGAGAGACGGGAGAGTTCGCTGTGAGATGCGTCTTTTCCGAGGAGCACGTCGAAAGAGCCTTTGTGGGGGTTGGTGATGCCGCTTATCACAGGGTAGCTGAGCACAGCGGCATTGGGGCGGATATCGTTTCCTTCACAGCCGATGATGTCGAGCATGTATGTATCGTTCCACATCGTGGCGAGACAGCCTGCGAGATGACCGCCGGCGCTTGCGCCCCAGACTGCGATCTTGTCACGGTCTATGCCGAACTCGTCGGCGCGGAGCCTTATCTTATACAGAGCGTATGCCGCGTCGCGGAACGCCGCAGGGTACTTTTCGTTGCAGGTATAATAGAGCACGAACGCATTGTAGCCTTCGGCAAGGTAGCGCATTGCCACCGGTTCGGCTTCGCGCTCGGACAGAAATTCATATCCGCCGCCGGGGAGAATGAGGATAGCGGGGCGTTTTCTGCACCATTCTATGCTCTCGACCTGGTCGAGCAGGTAGGCTTTCATGAGCACGGTCCTCTCGCTGTTCAGATAAAACGTTTTTATGTTCATTTCGGTCGTCCTTTCGCTTATTTCTGCAGTTTTGCCGCTGCTTTTGCGGAGAATTTCACACTGTCAACGATGAAGCGCTCATGGGTGCCTTTTCCGATCTCGCCCGCATCGTCATATGCCGTTACCGTGAATACGAGGCGCCGTCGGTCTATGAGTGTGAGCTCACTCTCGCAGGTTATTACGCTTCCCTCGGGAGAGGCTGAGGTATGCGCCACATCTATCTTCGTGCCGACTGTGGTCATGCCGTCGTCAAGCTCCGGCGCTACCGAAAGCAGCGCGGTCTTTTCCATGAGCGCGATCATCGCCGGAGTTGCATATACCGGGAGAGCCCCGCTCCCGACAGCCGCGGCGGTGTTTTCCGCAGTCACTTTCTCTGTCTGTTTACCTTTTATGCCGGTCTCAAGCATAAGATTACTTCCTTTCAGAAAATATATCCTCTCTATTATACAATATTTCTCGTAATTTTTCAATAAATTTTTGAAAATAACAAAAAAATTTGCAAAACCTCTTTTCTTTTTTGCAATTATGTTGTATAATGTATGTGTATAGGAATGTCCCGGCGCGGATATCGGTGCCGGAACTGCAAAAACACATGAAAGGCTCGATATTATGGACAAGCTCAAGGTTCACGTCAACGGAAGAGGATATTACTTAAAGACCGATAATGCAGATGAAGTGCTTAATTTTGCCAGAAGATTCGAGGAACAGATCAACTATCTCTCCACGAAAATGGGGAATGTGAGCGAGGCGGAGGTCACAGCCTACGCCGCTTTGCTGCTCATGGGAGATTCACTCAGCGAGCGCCGCAGTGAAGCGGATCAGGCTCTCATAGAGGAGCTCAACGGCAAGATAGATGTCCTCGAAGAACGTATAGATACACTCACCGAACAGATCTCCGAACATAACGACAAGGAGACGAGCATGACGACCGAGAATGCCGAGCTCAGGGCAAGAGCCGATGAACTCGCGGCCCGTCTCGGTGACATAAGCGAAAAGCAGGAACAGATCGCAAGCGCATACAACGAAAGCGCAAATGCGCTAAATGATACGAAGTCCGCACTTGCGTCCGCCAACAAGATCATAGCAAGGCTCAATACCGAGAAGTTCACCGAAGTGGCTGCAAATGAGGCTCTGCGCAATGAGCTCGAAGTCTCCCGTGACAGGCTTGAGGCTGCAAACAAGCAGATCGCCGAACTTAATGGCAAGATCACGAAAATGGAGATAAACTCCATTGCCGTGGAGCCGGACGGGACTGTTTCCGTCAATGAGGAAGCCCTCAAGAAGATAAAGTCCGAGAAAGAGGATCTTGAGATCGAGCTTGCCATCGCAAACGAGGAGATCGAAAAGCTCAAAGCTGCTCAGAAGGCTGCGGCGGACGAAAATGAGGCTGCAAGAAAGATCGCCGAGTACGAAAAGACTATCAAACAGCTCGAAAGCAGGAGCGGTGAGATAGACAAGCTCCGCGGGCTCCTTGCCGAGACCGAGCAGTCCATACGTCACAAGGTCGATGAAAAAGAGGAAGAGAACGACAAACTCCGCAATATCCTCAAGAACTACGAGAACTCCTACGGGCTCAGCATCGCAAAGAAGGAAGAAGAGATAATCGAGCTCCAGCAGCAGGTCGAGCGCCTTAAAGGCATTCTCAACATGAGGAGCGAGGAAAAACTAAGCGGTAAGTACGTCCAGACCACTTTTGACGCGGAATCCGAGGCTAATGTCCGCGCGGGCGGCGCCGGCGAGGCAGAGAAACTTTAATGATCGAAGTACTTGCACCATGCGGCGGTGAGGATTCCCTTCCCGCCGCTCTGAATTCGGGCGCGGACGCTGTTTATCTCGGCGTTTCCGCGTTTTCTGCGCGCAGAAACGCAAAAAACTTCACCGAAGAAGCCCTCCGCGGGGCAGTGCGCGAATGCCGCATCTCCGGCGTAAAGGTGTATGTGACGCTGAACACGCTGGTTTTTGATGACGAACTCGGAAAGCTCGCAGAGACTGCGGAAATGATCGAAAGCTGCGGCGCCGACGGGGTTATAGTGCAGGATCCCGGGGCTGCGGCAGTTATTCACAGGGCTGCGCCGACGCTGAGACTGCACGCATCGACCCAGATGACGGTGACTTCCGCAGCAGGCGCGGAGTTTGTACGGAAGCACGGGTTCAGCCGCGTAGTGCTCGCCCGTGAGATGTCCCTCGACGAGATAGAGCGGGTCGTGCGGAACGTTGACATCGAAACAGAGGTCTTTGTTCACGGCGCCCTTTGCGTCTGCGTCAGCGGTCAGTGTCTCATGAGCGCCATGTACGGCGGCAGGAGCGGCAACAGAGGTCTCTGTGCCCAGCCCTGCAGGCTCGACTTCACTTACGGCGGCAGGCACAACGTCCTTTCGCTCAAAGACCTTTCGGTGGTGGAGCGGCTCCCGGAGCTTGAACGCATCGGTGTTACTTCCGCCAAGATAGAGGGTAGAATGAAGCGCCCCGAGTATGTTGCGGCTGCGGTGACAGCTTGCAGGAACGTTCTTGCGGGACGCCGGCCGGACATGGACACGCTTCGGGCGGTATTCTCGCGGAGCGGCTTCACTCAGTCCTACTTCGACGGTACTATCGCGGATATGCAGGGTGTGCGCACGAAAGACGACGTGATCGCTGCGGACGGAGCTCTCTCGGGACTGAGGCGCCTTTATGACAAGCCGTATAAGCGGCGCACCGTTGATATACTGCTCGATGTGCAGCCCGACAGACCGGTGACGGCACGGGTGAGCTGCGGCAAACTCGCTTTTGACCACATCACGGACAAGGTGCCGGAGAAAGCGCTGAACCGGGCGGTAACTGCGGACGAGATAGCTTCACGGCTCAGAAAGACCGGAGGAACGGTCTATGAGATCGGCAGGGCAGAGGTGAACGTCGGCGACGGGCTTATGCTCACGGCGGCATCGGTGAACGAAATACGGCGGGAGATAATCGCAAGGCTCGATGAAGCCTTTGTGAATGCAGGTACGCATACATAAATACAAAGAACATACATAAAGAAAGAAGATAACGTTATGAACACGGATATGACGGTGGGGAAACCGTCAAAAGTGCTGCTGAAGTTTTCGCTTCCGCTTTTTGTGAGCGTGGCGTTCCAGCAGTTCTACAGCATCGCCGACAGTATGATCGCCGGCAATTTCATACCGGACGGAGAAGCTGCCCTCGCCGCGATAAGCTCAAGCTACCCGGTGACCATGATCTTTATAGCGGTGGCGACCGGCATGAGCGCAGGGTGCTCGGTAATATGCTCGAACCTTTTCGGGGCGCACAATCCGGTGCGGTTAAAGACTGCGGTGAGCACTTCGTACATAGCCGCGGCGGTGATGAGCCTTATACTCGCGGTTGGGGGAGTGCTTTTTTCTGCGCCTGTGCTGGGGCTTCTCAACACCCCCGCAGAGGTCTTTGACGATAGCTGCCTTTATCTGAACATATACGCTCTCGGCATCCCGTTCCTGTTTTTCTACAATGTGTGCAACGGCGTGTTCACGGCGCTTGGGGATTCGAGAACGCCGCTGTGGCTCCTCATTGGCTCATCGGTGGGCAATATAGTCCTCGATCTCATAGCCGTGATACCGCTTCAGATGGGGATAGCCGGTGTTGCATGGGCGACTTTTGCTGCGCAGGGAGCTTCCTCTGTGGCATCGTTCATACTGCTCAATATCCGGCTCAGAAAAATGAAGACCGGGGAGAAGCCGGAGCTTTTTTCCCGGAAGATGCTCGGGAAGATAAGTACCGTGGCAGTCCCGTCGATACTCCAGCAGAGTTTCGTGTCCGTCGGGAACCTTTTCATACAGGGCATGATAAACAGCTATGGCACCGCGGCTATGGCGGGGTATTCGGCAGCCATAAAGCTCAATACCTTCGTGGTCACGAGCGTTGCAACCATGTCCAACGGTATGGCGAACTTTACCGCCCAGAACATCGGCGCCGGAAAGCTTGACCGGGTCGTGAGCGGTTTCCGCACGTCGGTGGTCATGTCCGCCTGCGTGAGCCTTCCGATCTCTGCACTTTATCTCATCTTCGGCAGTCAGCTCATCGGTATGTTCATGGACAGCCCGGACGGCACTGCAATAGGCATAGGCTATGATTTCCTGCTCATTGTGGCTCCCTTTTACTTCTCCGTGACTGCAAAGCTCAACTGCGACGCGGTCCTCAAAGGCGCGGGTGCCATGATATACTTTGTGATAACCACCTTCACCGACCTGATACTTCGGGTCGTGCTCGCCTACATATTCTCGGAGAACCTCGGCATGGGCATCAACGGGATATGGTGGTCATGGCCGATAGGCTGGTGCGTTTCGGCAGGTCTTTCGGTGTGCTTCTATTTCTTCGGCAACTGGAAAAAACATGCCCACGCATATTGAGCGGCCCGTTCACAACAAAGAAAAGTGCGAACAGCGCGGATTGTCGAAAGTGCACGGATATTTTAGATACTTGGGGCACAGGTTATGCAAAAGCGCTGAATTTGAAAATGAACACGGAATTGACTTGAAATTATCAACGAAAACGTATATAATTAGTGTGTACTGAAAGATAAGAAAAGAAAAAAACAGGGAAAGAGCCTGTAGATCTGGTTTGGTGAATATCATGGATATATTCGATCTGTTTTCGTTGCTCGGAGGTCTCGCCCTACTGCTTTACGGCGTAAAGCTCATGGGACAGGGGCTCGAAAAAAAGGCAGGCGGCAAGCTGAAGACGATGCTCGCGGCCGCAACTTCGACCAAATTCAAGGGATTTATTCTTGGCGTAATCATCACCGCGGTGATCCAGTCTTCCGCCACGACGACCGTCATGGTGGTAGGATTTGTAAACTCCGGTATCCTGACACTCGGACAAGCTATCGGCATTATCATGGGTGCGAATCTCGGTACGTCGGTGACTTCGTGGATCATGTCCCTTATCGGCGTTGAGAGCGACGTATTCTGGGTGCAGTTCCTGAACCCGCGCACTTTCACTCCTATAATCGCTTTTGTTGCTATACTTATACTCATTCTTTTCAAGAAAGATTCAAAAAAAGCAGACACCGCTTCGATACTGTTCGGTCTCGCGTTCCTGATGTACGGAATGCAGGCGATAACGGACGCGGTATCGGGTCTGAAAGATGTTCCGGAGTTCACGGAGCTCATGGGTATGTTCTCGAACCCCATTCTCGGCGTCCTCGCCGGTGCGGTCATCACCGCGATAATCCAGTCTTCGGCGGCATCGGTGGGAATACTCCAGGCGATCTCGCTGAACGGAACGCTCACATATTCGAGCGCTATCCCCATTATTATGGGACAGAACATAGGCACCTGCGTTACCGCTATGCTTTCGTCGCTGGGGGCGAACAAGAACGCGAAACGTGCTGCATTCATTCACCTGAGCTTCAACACGATAGGCACGGTGGTATGGCTCACGATCTACTCCGTGATCAATGCGGTGCTGAGACCCGCGATATCCTCGGAAGCGGTCACACCGCTTGGGATCGCGATATGTCATTCGGCGTTCAACATACTTACGATCCTGTCACTTGCGCCGTTCAACAAGCTCCTTGAGAAGCTTGCCTGTCTTGTTATCAGGGACGGTTCGGACAAGGGCGAGTTTGCGCTGCTGGACGACCGTCTGCTGTCCACTCCGTCTATCGCCATAGACAGAGCAAGAACTGTTGCCGTGAAAATGGCTCACGAGGCGGAACGCTCGCTTGATCTCGCGTTCGGGACTCTCTTCGAGTACAACGAAAAGACTGCATTGAAGGTACGCGATATTGAGGACGCAGTTGACAAATATGAGGACAGTCTCGGGACTTATCTCGTTAAAGTCAGCAACCAGAATACTTCGGAAGCCGACAGCCATGAGGTGTCGAAGCTGCTGCATATGATAGGCGATTTCGAGCGGCTTTCCGATCATGCGGTCAATATCATCGAATCCGCCGAGGAGATCCACGACAAGGAGCTTAAATTCTCCGGCGACGCGATAAATGAGATAAAAGTCATGATCGCTGCCGTAAGCGAGATCCTCGATATGTCGATAACGGCTTTCGAGAACGACGATCTGAAGACTGCGGTAAGCGTAGAGCCGCTTGAGCAGGTGGTTGACTGGCTGAAAGTGCAGATAAAATCCGCTCATGTCGAGAGGCTCAGGAAGCAGGAGTGCACGATAGAAATGGGATTTGTGCTTTCTGACCTTCTTACCAATCTCGAACGCATATCGGATCACTGCTCAAATATCGCGGTCTGTATGATCGAGATAGCTCATGACAGCTTCGATATGCACGAATATATAAATCATCTTAAAAGCGAGAGCTCCAAGGAATATGAGAAGTGCTTCGAGTATTACCGGAACAAGTACTCGCTCGATAAGATCGGAAAGGGACTTCCTGCTGCCGAGTAGGAAAAATGCTGAAAAGCATCCGGAATGTGACGTCAGGTCTTTGCAGTCACATTCGCGGGTGCTTTATTTTTAGGAGGAAATATGAAATTGTCCGGTGCGTTCGGGAAGCTCACCCGGTTCGAGCTCTCCCTCTGGATAGTATCGCTTGCGGTGACAACGGTCTCGTTCGCCGTATCCGCGCTCATTTCGGGTGTGTTCGATGTGCTTACGCTCATTGCGTCGCTCATAGGAGTAACGGCTCTCATCTTCGTTTCAAAAGGTCATGTGCTCGGGCAGATCCTTACTGTCGTATTTGCGGTATTTTACGGCATTATATCATTCTTTTTCCGCTACTACGGAGAGATGATAACATATCTTTGCATGACCGCACCTATCGCTGTCGCCGCAGTAGTATCATGGGCAAGGCACCCTTACGCGGAAAGCAATGAGGTCGAGGTAAGCAGACTCACCCGCGGAAAGGCTGTGTTCCTCGCGGTGTCTGCTGTGGCGGTCACTTCAGCGTTCTTCTTTATACTGCAGGCTCTCGGTAACGCGAACCTGTTCTTTTCGACTCTCTCGATAACTACAAGCTACTGCGCGTCCTATCTTACGCTTTTCAGAAGCCCCTGGTACGCGGTTGCGTACTCTTTCAACGACATCATTCTTATCATTCTCTGGACGCTTGCATCGCTTGAAAATATATCCTATGTCCCGATGATATTCTGCTTCCTTATGTTCCTTGCAAACGACGCTTACGGATTCGTCAACTGGAGAAGAATGAAGAAGCGCCAGTCCGGAGATGCCTCAGCGGAGCTTTAATGTCCGCAGATATTCTTTCTGCTCCGGCGTGATGCGGTAGCTCTCGATAGCTTTCTGTACTGCTTTATTGTGCGTCCATTTGTCCAGACGATGCTGCTCTATAAACGGCAGTACCTCGTTGTAGTTTTTTGCAAGAGCCGTGGCAAAATACCACGCGGTCATCATATTGACATAATATTCTTCCGAACGGACAGAGGCAGCCATCTCAGCATACTGCACGTCAAAATCGTCACCGAGAAAATACCGCATCAGACAGCCAACAGCGAACCGGACGGTGTATGTATGCCCGGATAAGAGCCATTCCCGTATATTTTTCAGCAGTTCCGGTCTGTTCTTTGCAAGAGCTTTCGGCGCGAGAGAATCACAGGTCTCCCAGTTGTCTATGTACGGCAGGAAGCACTTCACGGCGGATATGCATATATCATACCCGTTCATCAGGTTTATGAGCTGGGCGTGAATGTAGTTCTCTTCAAGATATCTGTGGGGAAGCGCAGTGAGAAATCCGTTCATATCCGCTTTCCGGTATTCTTTTGCAAGCTTTTTCAGCTCAGGAGAACGGACACCTATGACGCTGTCACGGCTTATGTTCGGTATAAGCTTCGCGTTGAAGTCGCCGTATTCCTTGTCTTCAAGGGCAAAAAGCCTTGTCCTTATCTCTTCGTTTATATCCATGATGCACCTCCGTTTACAGAATTATACCATACTGCAGAGGAAAAATCAATGCCCCCGTACATTTGCACGAGGGCATTTTTCAGAGGTCATCAGTTTCAGAGATCACTTACTTGGCTGTGTTCTGATAGCTTTCGATCATTTTCTTTACCATCTGACCGCCTACAGAGCCGGCCTGTCTGGAAGTAAGATCGCCGTTATAGCCGTTGTCCTTGAGCGGAACGCCAACTTCATTAGCTGCCTGCATCTTGATATTGTTTAAATTATTGTTCTTTCTGTTGCTTGCCATTATCGTTTCCTCCAATGATTGACCGGACGAATTTCCGGCCTTTTCTATTTCATATTGCAGGAACGTTTTGTCCCTGCAAGAGTATTATGGCGAGATGATTCTGCAATATTACTGGAAAAATCAAGATTTGTTTTTTTGCGGCAGAGTTTCACGGAGTATTTCAATCGGCCTGTTCATCAATCGCGAGAAGCAGTATTCCGAGAAAGAGAATTCCGAGGAATACGAAAAGGTCACAAAGCAGCGGGCGCTCGAACGAGATATACGCAAGCAGAAGACCACTAGAAACGCCCTGAAAGCCGCAGGAGATGACGAGGGAGTAAAAGAATACGACAAAAAGATTCGTGCTTCTACGGCGAAATTAGAGCGGTTCTGTGATGAGAACGGATTGACTGTCCGGAGAGACCGGACGGAGGTGTATGGGTATAGTGACCCGGGACGAAAGAAGAAGCACGAGGATTTTGTGGAAACGCTTGACAAATCTGAGGAAAGTGATATAATAAAATCAGGAAGTGATATAGTGGCACTTGAAGAACAGCGATATGGGCGAAATAAGAATACTCTTGTCAACAAAACCTTTATTGACAGCGGGGAGTATAAGCGCAAGTTTGATAATGCTACTGATAATCCAGTTGTAAACAAATCTCTGTATGATTGCGCCAAAAAGGCACTTAAGCATCGAAGCGGCACCGTTTTCGAGGATATGTATTGGATTAACAGTAATACAGGTAATATCGAGTTAGCAGTCACAGACAGTACAGCAGAAAGAGGTATTCCGTATTCTGATAAAATTATCAAGGCAATAACAGGAAGAACCGATTTAATTACCCTACATACGCATCCGGGCAGTATGCCGCCGAGTATATCTGATTTGAATAAAAACTTTGAGCATAATTACAGAACAGGTTTTATTGCGTGTCATAATGGTAGAGTATTCGGGTATAATTGTAACGAGGAAATAAGTCAAGCGTTGCATGATCTTTATGTAGCAGAATATCAAAGTATGGGGG
The DNA here is from genome assembly GCA_017635095.1 of Ruminiclostridium sp. Classification (GTDB taxonomy): domain Bacteria; phylum Bacillota; class Clostridia; order Oscillospirales; family Ruminococcaceae; genus Ruminiclostridium_E. The sequence continues at coordinate 14,743 of JAGBMA010000147.1, forward strand.
ATGATGAATATTCTGCACAGTTAGCATCGTTGAACAAACTTAAGGAAAACCATGATTTTGATTTTTGGGAGGTGACATGAAAATGAGTGAAATTAAGTATTATATTGACGATCGCTTTGAAGTGCCAGAGCACATAAAACAGATGTCACATGAAGATCGTCAGAAAGAAATAGCTCGTCTTGAGGCAGAAGCTGCCGAAAAAAAGAACGCTGCAACTAAAAAGCAGATGCCGAGAGCGGTATAAATTAAACATCATTTCAGCGCACGCCTCCGGGTATGCGCTGTTTTTATGCCCGAAAGGAGATAAAATGACCAAGCAGGAATACAAAAATTACGTTGAAAAGCTGTTGGAAAAGCTTGAATGCTGCTGTCCTGCCGATGTGCCCTCAATACAGCTGCGGCGCGACTTAGCTTACGAACTATATATTCTTGATCTCGGAAAGGAGCCCCAATGCCCGAACCAATAACACTGACTCTCAACGACCTGTGGCTGTTCCTGCTCGCGTTCGCCGGGGGATTGTCAACGATCTCGGCTTGAACAGGGAAACAAACGTTTGCAGCTGCATTACAGAAAGATCATTAAGTATTGACAATACCTGTTATTTTTGATAAAATAGTATCTGTCCGGATAAATACTTCCGGAAACGGATCTTTACGATTTTGCATGAAATGGAGCATAAATATATATGAGCAATATCAGGTTGTTGGACTGCACATTAAGAGACGGAGCATATATCACCAATTCAGACTTCGGTGAAGCGGCAATCCGCGGTATCATCAAGAAAATGCAGGAGGCAAGAGTCGAGGTGATAGAGATCGGCTGGCTCAAAGATACGCCTCACAAGCCGGGTTCTTCTTTTTTTCATGTTCCGGAGGACGCGGAACCATATATCATCGAAAAAAAACCGAATGTTCTTTATACAGCTATGATAGACTGGGATCGCTATGATGTTGAACGGCTTCCCGAGTATAACGGAAGATCTGTTGATGCAGTCAGGGTAGTGTTCCCCCACGGCAGACACAGAGAGGGGATAGAGGTAGGAAAGAAAATACGGGAAAAAGGTTATAAAGTCTTATTCCAGGCGGCAAATACACTTGCGTACAATGATGATGATCTCGCCGAACTCGCGGAATGCATGAATGAATTTATGCCCGTATCTGTGTCTATAGTTGACACGTTCGGTGCTATGTTTTTCGACGACCTTGAGCATATTGCAGGGATACTGAACCGGAAGCTTTTACCGCAGATAAATATAGGATTTCATGCGCACAATAATCAGCAGCTTGCTTTTGCGCTAAGCATATATTTCATAGAGTTCATGAAGAAATCGGGCCGTGACATAATGGTAGATTCAAGCCTTTCCGGTATGGGACGAGGTGCAGGGAACACGACCACAGAGCTTATGACAAGCTATCTTAACCGCAAACAGCATGGAAACTATGATCTTAATGCGGTCATGGACGCTATTGATGTTTATATGACCGGTTACAGTGAAAAATATACATGGGGTTATTCCACACCTTACTTTATTGCAGGTATGTACCAGTGCCATGTGAACAACATTGCTTACCTTACCAAAAACCACAGAGCCAATGCACGGGATATGCGCTCTATCATTGAGTCGCTTTCCGTGGAGGAGCGCAGAAAGTATGATTACGACCTTCTTGAGAGCAAGTACATCGAAAATCAGAACCGTATCGTAGATGATGCAGACGCGCTCAGAGAACTCAGGAACGCTGTTGCAGGGAAAAAGGTGCTTCTCATTGCGCCCGGAAAATCTGTTGATCTCGAACTTGATAAGGTGCGCTCGTATATTGATTCGGAAAAACCGGTCACTATTGCTGTAAATGCACTTAACCCGAACTATGATTGTGATTATGCCGTTTTCGTCAGCCCGGGCAGATACGAATATGCAATGAGCTATCATCCTGCACAAATGAAAAATACAAGAAAGATCCTTCTGTCAAATATCAAGAAAGAAGCGGGTGAAAACGAGATCGTCATAAACTACAACACAGTAATAAAGCGCGGCTGGGAACATTTTGACAATGCTGTTATACTGACACTTCGCCTGCTTAATAAGATAGATGCGGCCGATGTTACCATTGCCGGTTTTGATGTGTTCAGGACGAAATATAACGAGAGCTATGCCGACCCGAATCTTCCCACTCTGAACCCGGATAATAAGTGGGACGAACTTAATGAAGAGATCAGCGATATGTATCACGACTTCTGTAACAGTGTCGAGGGAAGAATGAAGATCGTTCTCCTTACGGGAGGCAGTTTCGATTCGATGTAAAAAAGGCTGTCTGTGGTAATTTTCATTCCACAGGCAGCCTTTTTATTTGCTTGGTTTGGAAATATTTTATTCGGGTATTGCCCACATAATAGTGTGATAGCCGCCCCGCAGATAATACTTGTATTTTACACCTAAACTGTCGATGAACAGAGGGATATCGATAAGATCGTTCTTTCTGTGATAAAGGCAGATCGCAAGGTAAGGTCTGTATTTTGTGATAGTGTCAGCTGCACCTTTAAGAGCCTTTAATTCCAATCCTTCTATATCCATTTTAATATATACGGCCCCTTTATAATCTATGTCAAAGCTGTCGATCTTTTTGATTTCAAGAATGTCCGATGAACCCTCGGGGTCTTCGGTGAATTTTCCGCTTTCCGGATCTCCGTTTTCCGGAAGATGAAAATACAGTTTTTCGTCCTTTTCGCCCACTCCGCATTCTATAATTCTGAGATCGGTGCACAGAGAACTGAGCTGAGAGTTGTTTTTCATTGCCAGGATATTCTCTTTTAACGGCTCTATTGCATTATAATATATCTCGTTTTCGGGGATAGAGCTGCAGATCGCCTGAACGCTGTCACCGATATAAGCGCCGCAGTCAAGGATCGTAGCCGCCCCGTTTGTTGCAGTATCATCAAATTCGTATGTTTCCCAGTAGTCTTCCGTAAAATAATACATATCCTTGATCGTCTTGTACGGGACTATCTCGTAAGTATCGTGAATGTTTTCGTATGGTTTACTGTTGACCAGTGCATTAAAGATCGCGACAGATCCGCTGTCCGTGAATAACTGTTTCACCCGTTCATATCTTTCGTCATCAAACGGTACTCTGATATCAGATGCAAGATCGTCGTCCAGTAAAAAGAATCTTAACGACTGGTATGGATTTACTACGAATAATCTGTCTTCGATAAAACGGTAAGAATCCAGCAATTTATTTACAGAATGATAAACGTTTACATTTCCAAAAGCAACAACAACTGCATTATTATCATCTTTCAGAAGCGGCAATATCTTGTCCGCATTTTTTATTTCAATTCCATGGAATGATACAATCGTGCGCTTTTCATCGGGAAGTGTATCAAAGACTGCAGCGAGCTTGCTGTCGATACCTTCGATCTGGTTATAAAGTCTTTCAGCCATTACACCTCCGCCGAAGAAAATAATTCCTTTGTAACTATTAAGATCTTTTTCCATAGTTTTTCCTTTCTGAATTTTAGGTTTACCGATACAGAGTTTAACAGTGCTTTACCAGTATATGATCTATCGCATACGGTCTGTATCCGAGCTCCTCGTCGAGTTCGGATTTAAGGCTGCCTTCCATGAATTCCGCTATTGTTTCCTTGAACAGATTATGGATGTCATCCATGCTCTGTACATTTGCCGCTGACAGCAGTTCGCTTATCAGTTCTCTCCGTGCCTGCTGTTCAGGCGTTCCTCTTTTTCTCCTTGCCATTTTAAAACCTCCTTAGTAGTGCTGCTTCTATTATACACTATTTGGGAGGTTTACACAAGATTTGGGATAGACTCGTAAAAAATGGCTGTCTGTGTTTTCACATTTCTCTTGTCAACAGCCCGGTAATTAATTATGCGCTGAATTATATAAATTATCTTACTTCTGCATATAACACGGTTTCTAATAAAGAGTTAGAATGCTGTCTTACTGAAAATGTGTATTCAGGAACTATACTGTGCAGATATTTGGGTATTGTTATAATATCTTCGATTTTATGATATATACAAACAGCCAGTTTAGGCTTATTTTGTTTGATCGTTTTCTCAGCACCTATCAAGGTGTCTAATTCTGCACCTTCAATATCCATTTTAATGAGAGTTGGATTTTCATCCTCTAATATATCATCTAACTTTTTTATATCGGTTAAGTCACCGTCTTCATTATCATAAATAGATGACCCTAATGTTCCTTTAGAAGAAAACCTGATGCTGGTATTTTCTTTACCTGTTGCGCAGCACATTAATTTTATATCATGATATTTTTGTGTCGCATCACAGAGTTTTTTAAAGCTGATTTTATCCGGTTCAATTCCAATTATTTTTGAATATTTTCCTTTAGTATAGTCATAAAACATTTTTATAGAATCACCGTCAAATGCTCCACAGTCAACAAAAATCTCTTTATCGGATATTGAATAATACTCTTCTTGAAAATACTGATAATAGTTTACCGGAATTCTGTCAATATAAGAAACATCACCGGTTTTATAAAATAATAACCTGTTTTTTATTATATCTTTTGATAGCGGATCATCGTATAAAGACAGAATCTCTTCTTCCTTATCAAGATATTCTGAATAATACGCTTTTATCTTTCCCTCAACATCTCTAACAGAATCGTATTCATTACACTTATAAAGCAACTGCATCAGATTATCCTGATAAAAACTTTGATCATAATCTGTTGCTATATATTTTAGTTTCTTTTTCGATAAAATATTTTTCAGCTTTGAATCATTCTGTATTCCGACTACAATAATATCATTGTTACTGAAAACTATATTTTCACATTTCTTCACAGGAATGTCAAACAGGGTTTCATTATCAGAAGTTACAAAGTCATTGATAAAACATCTGATCTGGTTTATGTATCCTAAATGAGTCAAAGCATTATAAAGAAATTTCCCATATATCCCCGAGCCATATATGTAAATATTTTTTCCGTTTATGGCATCTTTATAATAATCATCAACTTTCTTCCAGCAGCCGGAAATAAAATTCTCTACAGCCCTATCTGCTTCCCTTTTCATTCTGTAAAATCCTCCTTAAAAATACAAGAATACAATGGTGCTCTTTATCTTTTATCGTAATATTTCTTTGATCTTCATTCTGACCTGTGCTTTACCAGTATATGATCTATCGCATACGGTCTGTATCCGTTCATTATAAGGGCTTTAAGCTGACCGACATTGTTTGAGGAGACGCTTGTTATCAGTCTTTTTCCGCCGAGCATTCTTGTGATCTCGGGCTCCTTCTGGACAATACCGAGACCGGTGCCGCGATATTTTTCATACCCGCCGCCGAGCACAGAATAATAAGTTTTCTCGTCCTGTTTGTCCAGCACGACAAATCCTGCACCGTCATCACAGTAGGTTATCAGAAAAAACTCTGCACCCTTTTCTCTCAGATCGTTTGTCCAGTTAATATACCTTTTTGAAGAAACACCTTTTGCAAAGAAACTGTCATTCGATATTCTGTCATTATCGAACATACCGTTTCTGATCTCGGACTGAAGCTGAGCGAAATCCTGATCTGACATTTTTCTGTATGAAGTTTTTTCATACAGCCTTTTTTGTATCCGGCTCATTTCAACTTCGCGCAGATCATGCTCGACGTGGATCATATCTTCAATGAACTCGTACCCGTTGCTTTGAATTACTTTCAGAATGCTGCTCATTTCCGAAGGAAGTCTTACGACCGAGTATTCGCTTACGATCCTGGATAACTTCTCATTCACCAGATCGAGCCCATCACATTTTTCGATCGTAATCTCGCTCGCTGCAACACCGAGGTTTCTTTTTTCCCAGACTGCGTCAACAATTTTCATACCGGTTTACCATAGCTTGTCTCAAGAGGTTCAATTATCATTTCTTTAAAGAACAGATCTCTGTCAATAAACGGTGACTGATCCTCTATCGGTCTGAAGCCGACCTTTCTTTTTCCGTACATGACCAATGCGTTATGGAGATCGAACTGATCCGGGTCGGTCATTATCTCGATAATGCAAGGATCGTTTTCTGAAAAGACTTCGTCGATACCCTTGTCTAATTCATCGACGCTTTCCACCTTTACATACCTGATACCGAACGCGTAAGCCAATTTCCCGAAATCCGGGAAATCCAGTCCATTGCTCGGATCCGTGCCTATCGACTTGCCCCGGAAATGAGCTTTCTGACCGTGTCTTACTCCGGAATATCCGTTATTGTTGATAATGACGATCTTTATGTTGTAGTTGTTTCTTCTGATCGTCTGTAATTCCTGAAGATTGAGCATGAAAGAGCCTTCACCTGTGAATGCAATGACCGGTTTGTCCGTAACTGATGCGGCACCGCAGGCACCGGGGAGCGTGAATCCCATTTCTCCCTGTGCATATGCATGGACAAGTCCGTCACCCTCTTTGAAAATGCAGCACGCGGTAGCGGCAGCTCCGGTAAATCCGGCATCGCACAATACAACTGAGCCGCAGGGCATTTTCATGGAAACCTGTCTCATAGCGTATTTTGCATCTATAAGACCGTTGGCAGTCAACGGCTCTTTATAGTCATTGAACAGCTCTTTCCAATGGTCGCATTTTTCTATCCAGTTCCGGTCGGCAGTACCGATAGTTCCGTCCGCACACCCTTTGTTGAGCAGTTCCAGGAAGTCTTTTGCGTCAGCAGTGATAAGTCTGTCTATCCTGACTCCGTTCTTTTGGTGTTCTATGCTGTCAATATCGACAACGATTATCTTTGCTGCTCTTGCAAATGTTTCCGCGTTCCCTCCGATCGTATCCATGTTCAGCCTTGAACCGATAACTATCAGCAGGTCTGAATTCTGCACGAGAAAATTGGCATATCTGTGTCCGCCTGCGGTTCCCTGAAGCACTCCGAAATTGTATGTATAGTCTGAGGGAACCATGTTGTAAGTTCTTCGGGAAAATGTAGTTGGGATATGAGTCGAGTCAACGAACTTTATCAGTTCTTTTTCTGCCCCCGCGCTTCTTACTCCGTAGCCGACATGGATAGCGGGTCTTCTGGAATTCCTTATAGCTTCTGTTATGTACTCATAATCGGCCGCGTCGATCTCAGGCGTTTTATCATCTGTCGGAACAAATCTTTCCAGCGATTCTTCATCTATCATAACGTTCTGGACATCAAGCGGAACATCGACCCATACAGGACCTTTTCTTCCGCTCCTCGCCATGTAGATTGCCTTATCTAAATGGTACGCGATGCTTTTTGCGTCGGGAACGGTTATTACATATTTGGTCATCGGCGCTGCGATAGCTTCAACATCAGCTTCCTGAACGCCGACCTGGCGAAGGGGGAGTCCCGACGCTTTTACGGTGTTTGCATAATTCTGCTGACCGGAGATCACTATCATCGGAATACTGTCCTGCCATGCGTGCAATACGCCGGTAAGTGTATTTGTTCCTGCACAGCCGGTCGTAACAAGGCACGCGCCGAAATTATTAGTGTATTCCGAATATGCGATCGCCGCCATGGCAGCAGCCTGTTCGTGGTGGCAGGAGACTGCTGTGATATCTTTGCTTCTTCTGAGCGCATCGCAAAGATATACGCACTGGCCGCCCGGGACATAGAAAAGCTGATGTACACCTTCACCGGCAATTCTCTGCATAATATAATCCGCAACTCTTATCATTTACTTTCCCTCCGTCAGACAGCATATAATGTCATATCCAATATGCCTCTGCTGTTAGCATTTATTCTGAAATAAATGTCATAATTATTGGTTTTGAATTCTTCTTTGATAAATATCGGTATAGTAAATATATCCTCTTTTAAGTGATAAATTCTTACACCCAATGTTGGTCTGTTTTTTAAGATTTCTTTTTTACCGCCTTTGAGTGCTGCTAATTCACTGCCTTCAATATCCATAAGAATCGCACCGACATTACCGTATTTCTCGGCTAATGTGTCAATACTTACCGTATCTATGGATTCATACTCGTCTTCATTTTCTTTTGCGGGATAAACTATTCTTGCTCCCTGTCCTCCGTTTGAATCAAAAAATATTTTACCGTCCTTTTCATGTACACCGTATTTGAGTGGTTTAACATTATTCAGATCTTTTGTTTTTTCTGCTAAAATTGCATAATTATGATCATCAGGTTCAAGTGATATAATGTTGTTATGGCAATCAATACCTCTCAGATAATCTGATAATTCAACAGCAGTTTTGCCGTTAAAAGCGCCACATTCTAAAATATTCCCGACTGGCTTGTTTCTAAACAACAGATCATATTCATAATCGTGCAAATGATCTGTTTTCAGTACGCACAGAGCCGCAGATTCACCGGATATACAAGCGTTAAGATACTCGACCATGACTTTTCTGGAATAATCGTCTTTCAGGCAATCATAAACAGATTGGAGAGAATTCAAATGCTCCAGGATATATTTATAATCTATAAAATCCCAGTCAATATAACAGTGCTCAAAATCAATTATTTCTATGCTTGGTTCGGTGTTATACAGCTTCGATATTTTATTTTTCAGTTCCTCTTCTTTTTCAACTATTGTTTCAAATCCGATTATGAGGATCGAGTCCTTAAAATCACACAATCCGCTTGTCGGATAAACACTTTCGTTTTTATTCTGATATTTGTAATATGTATCGTCTATGACGAAGTAGTCTATATTAATACCTATTTTCTTCAAACGGTCTGAAAGAAATCCGGCATATATTCCGTTACCATACATTCCTATCTTTTTATTTGTTTTCAGCAGGTGTTGTATCTGACAATAAAACTTGTTTTTCTTATAGTTTATCTGTCTTATTAAGCTGTTCTCCATTGGGCGCCTCCTTTTCCGACCTCCTGATCTCCCTGATGACATACTGAGGTGAATTGTTTATGCATATATATATTCTTCCTATATATTCACCGATAAGTCCGAGCATTATCATTATAACGCCGCCTATCACCATCATTATGGAGACTGTTGAGCTCCAGCCGGCCTCCATTTCCGGGTGAAAGAACAGCTTTTTTATTATGATATATATTGTATACAGAATTCCTGCCGCAGCAGTGAAGAAACCTACATATGAGCCAAGTCTCAGGGGCTTGACGGAAAATGCTGTGAATCCGTTCAGCCACAGATTGACAAGTCCCTTGAATGAGTAGCCCGATCTACCTTCAAGCCTGTCTCTGTGGGTAACGGGAACTACGCTTATGTTTCGTGTAGCTCGCAATACCAGACCTGCCATATAAGGATACGGATTCTTGTACTTTATCATCTCTTCAATGATGAATTTTCTTGCAATATAATAACTGCTTCCTTGCCTTTTTTCTCCCTTAATATCGAACATATAGTCCGACATGGCTTTGGCAAATTTTGAGCCGAGTTTCCTTATGACATTCTGATGTACTTCGCCGTATGTGGCATAAACGACATCATAACCTTTATTAAGCTCATCTAACAATTTGTAGAATTCATCGGCTGGTGTCTGACCGTCATCGTCAAGGGATATCACAAATTCGCCGTTACAGTTGTTATATCCGGCGAGCAGGGCAGAGTGCTGACCGAAATTCTTTGCAAGATCTATTCCCGTCACATGATCGTTTTTCTTTGCAAGATCGGATATCACCGACCATACATTATCCGGAGAGCAGTCATTTACAAGAATTATCTCATAGTCATATCCGTCTCTGGTTTTCACTGTTCTTTCTATCTCATCGACGACTTTCAGTATAGTGTTCTGAGATCTGTAACATGGTATCACGAATGATAACAGAGTATTTTTTTCCATTTATCTCAATCCTCCGTCAACCCGTAATACCTGTGATGTGATGAACGACGCGTTATCTGATGCAAGAAACGCGACGGCATTTGCTATTTCGTTCGGTTCGCCCTTTCTTTTCATTATATTCATCGACAAAGCTATCTTTTCGTCTTCCTCGCTCATACTGTTTCCCATGTCTGTAGCTGTAAGCCCCGGGGCGACTGCATTAACGCGGATATTGAAAGGTCCGTATTCGACAGCAAGTCTTCTTACCATTCCGATCACCGCGGCTTTGCTTGCGCTGTATTCAATGTTCGCTCCGCCGTCAAAAGCCGCTGATGAAGAAATATAAACGATGCTTCCTTTTTTATATCTCATCATATTTCTGGATATGAGCTGAGTAAGTAGCATCTGAGAAAACAGGTTCACTTCAAAAACTTCCTTAACGGTATTCATCTTTGTCATTGCCAGCGAATTGAGCGGCAAACTTACTCCCGCATTGCAGACAAGGATATCTATCGGCACTTTTGCGCTCATGATCTCCTTTGCGCCTGAACGCACGCTCTCTTCATCTGCGAGTTCAATACATACGGGGGTGATCCTGACTCCGTATTTCTGAGAAATCGTGCCGATTAACCCGTTGAAATCCTCGGATCTGTTTCTCACGACAGCAAAGATATCTGCTCCATTCTCCGCGAAATTCTCCAGTATAGCTTTTCCTATACCCCTGTTGCAGCCGGTTATGACTGCGGTCTTGTTTTTCAGCAATTCTCCCATTTCCGAAAACTTCCTTTTTTACTTTGATTTATCATATACATATATCACCCGTGACATATTTTCGACCATTCTGTAACCGTCCCAGACAAATTCAAGTCCCATCGTATCTCCGATATCTACAACACGATCAACGCCTCTCACGCCGCTTTGCCTGACGAGACCGACCACTTCACTTTTTTCGATGCCGAAAACCGCAACAGTCTGACATTGTTTTTCGAGAAACGGAATGATCTCATCAAGATTTTTTACGGCGTACTGGAAGAAAAATCCTCCGCCGGTCTTATAGTTGAAAATGTCTGAGTCGGCTTCATTTATATCTATTACAAACAGTTTATTATTCCGCTTGTTTATCGTTACCGGCTTATCCGACTTCATTGCAAGTTCGGTAAAATTTGATAGCTTATCTATTGCCTGGACAGGCTTCATATCGTATCTTTCATCTGCTTCTTTCTGAAGCGCGCCCCAGAACGTTTCACGGCATACATCAAGGTCTTCGGCCGCGATATCTCCGGTCACCCAGATCAGGATACGCGGAGAACTGCACGCGTTCTGGTCGGAGTAATATGTGTCCGTGTAGAATTTTCTTGCAGTCTCTTCCGCAATTTCCTTTGACTTTCTCAAATATTTTTTTGCATCTATCACTGCCATAGAATACCGGTCGGCAAAGCACATTTCCACTGCTCTTGACGGTATGGGGAAACGCCGTATCTCCTTTATCGTCGCGTCTCCGCCCCATATTATCCGAAGGTCGCATACAGACGAAAGATATTCTGTAACCTGGTCACTGTGATCGTATCTGATGATGCAGATATATTTTTTTATGACCTCATGTTCCGGTTTTTCGAGAAGTTTATTTATTGCATTACAGATAATATCTACTTCTTCAAACTCTTTGTTTGATACTCTTATCACCGTTATGTTTCCTGCAAGAAGCGATGACGTCATGGATACCGCAAAGTTTACCGGAACATTGGAAGGCGCTATATGGAATGCCACACCTCTTCCGACTCTTGTATCAATATCTGTGGTCTTTTGTCTTTCTCTTTCTATGGACGCTTTTCTGATCCAGTATGCATATGACAGCACGTCCCGGTGACTTCGTATCCCTTTTATGGAAAGAAGTTCTCTTGAAAGATCGCTGAGGAAAGCCACAGCTTCGACGGAAAAAGCGGGCAGCACGGGGATCCGTCCGCATTCGGCAATAATGCCGCGATCTCCCACAAGAAACTTTATTTTCGCTAAAACTTCATTCTGTTCACTCATCTGTGATCCTTCTGTTCAAAGCTTCATCTTATCGGCATATGTGTCGCTGCAGCCGCGCAGCTCCGCACTTTTCAGCCTTCCGATTATCCTGATGTATTTACCTTTGCGTCCACACGGACAATCATCTGCACCAAGTATCATTCCCTCATCTTCCGTCAGGAGCGAGTGACCAGGGTATGAATGCGGCAGAACGGATACGGTCTGTATGATTCCTTTCTCGCCGGGAGCTTTCAGGGAAAAATCCAGCGGATCCCTTATAAAGACATCAGAATAGTTGCTTGCGTGAAGATGACCGTATTCACATTCCGCGTAGATACAGCCGGTCTGTTCCACCATGGCGTAATGATCTATGAAATGACCGATGCCGAAAACATCGCGCATACGGGTCTTGAAATCGTCCTGAGAGATGCTTTCGCTTACGAGTCTTTTCCAGCCCCCTCCCGTCATAAGGAAAGCGTCCGAAAGATCATAGTCCTTTATGTTCAGCACTGTCTCTTCGTTATCTGACGTGCATTTTATTGTGCCTGCAGGTTCAAAAGCCTTGTAAAAATGCTGCCATACTATGAACGTAAAGCCGAACATTATAAAGCGCCGGCCGCTGTATTTCTGCAGAAAGTCATTTACTGCTCTTACGTTGAGGGTCATATCTTCGTTAAGCGCGTAAACTATGTCGCGTGCAGCTATCTGAAGCCCCATTATCGCGGCTCCCCTGGCGGTGAACATCTGACGGTTCCTTACGGTTTCAGCCGAGTCTATCACAAGCATCGGCAGACGTTTTTTCCCCCAGTGATCGCTTAGTATCCGAAGCATGACTTTCTGCTGGATCATCGCGGTCTCTCTGTCAACAAAGATCTTTGATACCCTCTGACCGGTGGTACCCGATGAGGTCATTGTTTTGAACACGTTCTCCCTCGGAATGCTAAGCAGGTCAATGTTCTTGAACAGCCGCACCGGGAAAAACGGTATGTCCGACGCTGTTTCAACTTTGTTTTCATCAAACCCGGAAGCGTCCAGAAATCTCCTGTATTCTGTACAGTGTTCACGGTGAAACCGGGTCAGTTCCAGAAGCTCTTCCGTGATAAGCTTATCCTTTGATGCCATATCCATATCGTATGGCTCATGCTCGTAAAAATTCTCTATCATTTCAACTCACTTCTGATCTTTTCCGCTATCATCGTGCCGGTCAGTCCGGCCTGTTCCCATAAATATTTCTGAGCCCCGGCATTATAACAGAACGAATCCTGAAATCCTATGAATACCTGCCGCGGTGTGTTACAGAGCGTTGCTTTATACTCGGCTACCGCGCTTCCCATTCCGCCTATGACGCTGTGCTCTTCTATGGTGGCGATAAGCCGGTGACTGTCGAAGAGCTTTTTAAGCCCTTCCTTATCAACAGGCTTGATCGTATGCATATTCGCAATGGTGCATGAGATACCGTCCTTTTCGAGCAGCGCTGCGGCTTCAACCGCTTCATGCACCATTGATCCCGATGCGATCAGAGCCGCGTCCGTGCCCTCGCTCACAATGCTTATCTTCTCCGGTTCAAATACATAACTCTCGTCATAAACCTGCGGACAATCCGGAACGCCGTTCAGTCTGATATAAAGCGGTCCTTTGTGTTCTGCGGCAAAATTCGCCATACAGTACGCCTCAAGGCTGTCCGCAGCGCTCATTACCGTCATTCCCGGAAGTGCCCGCATAAATGTCATATCCTCGGTAGCCCAGTGTGCTACGCCGGATCTTGCCGCGACCACGCCGGCGGCTGTACCGATAAGCTTGACGTTAAGGGCGAGATTTGAGAGGTGCTGTCTGATATGCTCAAGATCGCGTATTGTGATGAAAGAAGCATAAGTGGTCGCAAAAACGTTATAGCCTTCCATTGCAAGACCGGCCGAAATGCCGATCATGTTCTGTTCCGCTATACCGACATTCAGAAATTTATCCGGAAACTGATCCTTGAACTTAGTCAGATTTGAAAGCTGGGCAAGGTCGGCGGTAACTACCATGAGATCATCATTCTGTTTTGCTATCTCCGGCACCGCGATTCCGAAAAATGTCGCGCGCTGGCCGAGACGCGACCATGACCTTATTGTCCCTTTTGTAATGTTCATATCACTTTACCACCCATAAGATCGGCAAGAGCTGTATCATACTGCTCCCGGGTAATGGCTTTCTGATGCCATTCGGGTCTGTTTTCTGCAAAAGACAGACCTTTTCCTTTGACGGTATCACAAATGACAGCGTTGGGCGCAGCAGCGGATATACTGTAAAATGCCCTCAGCAGATCGGAGATATCATGACCGCTGCAGCCGATCGTATTGAATCCGAAAGAACTCATTTTTGCGTTCAGGTCTCCGAGCATCATAACGTCCTCGGTCTCTCCGTCATAGCAGAGATGATTTCTGTCAATAATTGCTATAAGGTTATCAAGTCCGAACTGTTTTGCGGACATGAATGCTTCCCACACCGAACCTTCGTTAAGCTCTCCGTCGCCCATAAGAACGTACACGTTATAGTCAATTCCCTTTTTCTTTGCTGCAAGTGCCTGTCCGACGCCGACGGATATCGCCATTCCAAGACTGCCGCCGGAGTATTCTATGCCTATTTCCGGAGCATAGGGATATCCTATCAGCCTGCTCCCGTTGACTGCATATGATTCAAGCTCTTCCTCTTTTATAAAACCTTTCTCCGCAAGGGCAGGGAAGTGGGCGAGCGTGCAGTGGTTCTTGCTTATGAGAAGCCGGTCGCGATTGACATTCAGCGGGTCTTTCGGGTCAACTCTCAGTACTTCGCCGTACAGCACCGCCATGATCTCCATTGCGGAAAACCCGCCGCCGATATGCGAACCTTTTGCTCCGGCGGAAAGCGCCATATCAAGAGCCATTTTTCTCATGCGGACAGCCATATCCCTTATTCGTGAAACATTATCCGTGGAATGATCTAAACGCATATCCTGCCTCCGTCTGCGATAAGTGTCTGACCTGTTATAAATGATGACCGGTCAGACGCGAGGAACAACGCACAGTTTGCTATTTCCTCAGGGCTTGCTTTTCTGTGAAGGCTGCTTCGTTCGAGGATCTTTTCGATCTCATCGTCGGATTTGTACGATCCCATTTCGGTCTCAACGAGCCCGGGGGCAATAGCGTTGACTCTTATCCCGTACTGTCCCACCTCGTGAGACGCGGTCTTGGTTGCATATATCAGCGCGGCTTTGCTCGATCCGTATGCGAGATATCCCGGAGCTGTCTCGATGCCTCCTACGGAAGCCATATTGATGATACAGCCGCTTTTCTGCTTCATCATATTTCTAAGCACGAGCTGCATTATCTGTATCTGTGCAAAGTAGTTGATCTGGAAAACTTCCCGGAGCTTCGACATAGACGTCATAGTGAAAGACCCGCCATAGGCGATACCGGCATTGTTCACGAGCACGTCCGTCTGCTTTTTTTCCCTGATGATCCGTTGTATGCCTTCTTTGACGGCTGCCTCGTCCGAAAGATCGAAGTAAACCGGCTCTATCCACACACCATGTGCGTCGGCAAGTGTTTTTATCTCTTCTTCAAAGCCTGTGTCGGGTTTTCTTGCACAAGCCCATACATTTGCACCGCTCCGGACAAAAAGTTCAAGAACAGTCCGTCCTATCCCTCGCGCAGCGCCAGTTATGATAACATTTTTTCCGGTAAGCAGATCGTTCATGAGATCCTCCAGGAATACATTTTTGTCATATTTTCTCCGACTTCATCAGAGAATGATCACTCTGCGGGACATCTCTCTTATGAGATCGTGACCGTCCCATATAAGCGAAAAATCCATTGACTTCCCCATAGGCACGATACGGTCTATGCCATGTGGTCTGCACTCTTCAAGAAGATCCGCAAGATCTTTCTTGTCAATGCCGTAGTACGTCAGTGTCTGACAGCGGATATCGCATACATTTATTATATCAGCCAGGTTTTCGATATCTTTCTCGAAGAAAAAACCGCTGTTGTATTTGTAATTCATCAGGTCATTGCCGATAACATCTGCCCTGAGCCTTGTAACAAGCATATCGGGGCTCTTTTCGAGCACTGCTTTTTTCTGCGCCGCTGCAGAATATACAGCACTGAGCTTGCCCACAGCCTGAACTGCGGACAGATCGTATTTTTCGGATACGAGCTTATGTACTCTACCCCAGAAATCTTCTTTTGCTTCGGACTTCCTTTTGCCCTGCCAGAAAATGATGCGGGGTGAAGTACAGGCGTTCTGATCCGTATAATAGGTGTCGTTGTAGAAGTCCTGAATTACAGTATCCTTACGTTCCGCGTCAAGATACGCATCAGCATTTATGACCGCTGCCGAATGTCGGTCGGCAAACGTTATCTCCGTTGTTCTCGCGGGTATCGGGGACTGTCTCAGCCCGGCAACTGTCCCGTCTCCGCCCCAGATGACGCGTACATTGCAGACAGATGAAAATGCATCGGCTATTTCTTTGGCAGGCGGGAACTTTACGAAAACGACATACGGAGCAAGGCTTTTGTATCCGTTGCCGAGGAGGCTGCGGACAGCATCGCTTATGATATCGACCTGCTCAAAGGAGCGCCCCGGGAGCCGGACGATATTTGCGTTTCCCGAAAGAAGTCCGGCTGCAAAGCTGAAGGCGAAATTCACCGGAACGTTTGACGGAGTGCTGTGGAATACTATCCCCCTGCCGAGTCTTTCGGCGGCGTCATCATACTTCGCTTTCTCCTTTACAAGCGAAGCCCTGCGGCACCAGAACCCGAATGTGGCAACATCGGGGTACTGTCTTACATTCCTGAGGGCGGCGGAAAGATCGCCGAAAAAAGCGATCACTTCATCGTCGAAAGGTCTGAGCGGTCTTGCGCCCGTCATGCGTTCAACAGTTCCGGGACTGCCGATGACGTACTGTAATTCATTGAAATTTAGCTGCATAAGTATCGCTGCAACCCCTTATCTCTGCATTTTTCAACCTGCCGTTTATCCTGAAATACTTTCCTTTTCTTCCGCAGGGACAGTCATCTATGCCAAGTATCACGCCCTCGTCTTCGGTCAGGAGACTGTGTCCCGGGTATGACTCGGGGATCGTCGAAACGACCTGGATAACGCCTGTTTCTCCGATCCCGGCTTCGGAAAAGTCGATAGGTCTGCGGACTATGACATCGGAGAAATTGCTTGCGTGAAGATTACCGCATTCACATTCCATATAGATGCAGCCGGTCTGTTCGACCATTCCGTAGTAATCATGTATGTCGCGAAGCCCGCAGGCTTCTTCCGCTCTCTTATGGAACTCTTCGCGGCTCACAGCCTCCGATGCAAGCTTTTTCCAGCCGCCGCCGTGAAACATGGTCCCGCGGGACAGGTCGAATGTCACTCCCTCGTTTCTGAGCCTCAGCAGCTCCTTGAAGAAGTGCTGCCATATCATGAACGTAAATCCGAAGATAAGTATCCTTTCGCCCGCGTGTTCATGAAGAAAGGCGGATATCCCCTCTGTGTCAAGCTTCATGTCATCGTCGAGGGCGTATATCTTTTTTGAGCCGAAGATCGAAAAACCGAGTATCCCCGCGCCTCTTGCACTGAACATGGCTCTGTTCTTTACTACGGAAGGGCAGTCTATTATCATCATCGGCATCCGTCCCGATGACGTGAAATCGGAAACGATCTTTACCATGGCTTTTTGCTGATTTGAAGATGTGGTACGGTCAAGGTAAATCTTTGACACCGCCTGTCCGGTGGTGCCGGAAGAGGTCATGGTCTTGACGATCTCTTCCTGTGGAACGGATCTCAGTTCCATTTCTTTGAACAGTCGGACAGGGAGGAAGGGGAGATCCTTGTAAGACTTCACGGGATCTGCACCAAATCCCGTGCCTTCAAGCATATTTCTGTATTCGGTGCAGTTCTTCCTGTGCAGTTCGGTCAGTTCGTTCAGCCGTTCTGTCAGAAGCTTCTCTTTTTCCTCCTTTTCAAGGCTGTACGGAGGAATGCTCAAAATATCATCAAATGTCATGACAGGTTCCCTTGCAGTATCTTTGAATTCATTATCTCAGCCATTTCCTTATGATGCTCCAGAATGAAGAAGTGACCTCCCCCGAAGCCGAAGTATTCGCATTCTCCGACAAAATAACGGCTCCAAAGCTCCATGTCTTTACGGGGAGTATCTGTTTCGGAGTAAAATACGGTGGCAGGGACCGGCGTTTTCAGCGCCAGTTCTTCAAATCTGTAATTCCGTATAAGTGAATAGTCCGCGCGGTATATGGGCAGGTACATTCTCCAGAAAGCTTTATTGCCGATAAGCTTTTCGGGTATCGCGCCGAAGCTTATGGTTCTTTCCTTTATCCATTCATCGGTGCAGTCTCCGGCGTATCCTTCAAGCTCCGCCCTGGAGTGCGGCTCATGGGCTGCAAGAAACATACGGTCGGGTGCGTTTATTTCTTTTCCGCCGATTATCCTTTTCAGCACTTCTACTGCGGCTATCGCGCCCATGCTGTAACCGAAAAGGGCATACCTGCCGCCTGAATACTGATTTATAAAGGAGCCGAACAGATCGTATGCAAGTTCATCGAAATCCCGGCAGAACGCTTCTTTATGTTTTGCTCCGTGACCGGGGTATTCAAGCTTTACAAGATCATATTCGGTAAGATCTTTTTCTGTCAGATCAAAGAACGAAGCATTCCCGCCCGCATACGAAAAACAGAAAAGCTGAGGTTTACTCATAATATTTTGCCAATTCCGTATAAAGTGTTTTCCCCGAATCGTTTTTCGGGATCTCGCCGATAACTATTACCCTGAATGCCGAAGGATTAAGCTTAGTTTTGTTTATTACAAAGTCGCGTACAGTTCCTGAGTACTTTTCATCGGTCACAAAAATATACGCGTGGTCGTCCACACCGCTGCTTGCAGCTTCGATACCGAATTCACCCTTGATAAGTCTATCGAGCTCATCAAGGTTCACGCGGTTGCCGTATATCTTGAGAAAGCGCTTCCGGCGGCCTACGATATAGTAGAAGCCGTCTTCGTCAAACTGCGCCATATCTCCTGTTTCAAGCCTGCCGTGACGTTCGTCGCCGCGGATAAGATCCTCGCCGCATTCCGCGTACCCGAGCGTGACGTTTTTTCCTTCATACACAAGCTCGCCGGTCGTATATGGCTCTGTGACGGGCTTATCGTCGTCACCTATGAGAGTGAAGCTGCCGCCGGGTATCGGGATACCCATTGATCCGCGCTTTTCGACCGCTTTCTCCGGCGGCAGGTAACCCATGCGGGCTGTGGCTTCCGAAGCGCCGTACATTACCACGAAATTTATGTTGTGCTCAGCCGCGTAAGCTGCAAATTTCTCGTGAAGCTCAGGAGTGATCTTGCCGCCTGCCTGGGTCATCGTTCTCAGGCTCGGCAGATCCATACGGCAGAAGCGAAGCCTGTCGAGCATTTCGTAGGTGTACGGTACCCCGCCGAACGACGTGGCATTCTGTTCTCTGAAAAAGTTCCAGAATTCTTTCTGCATAAGGCCTTTATCCGTGAGAAGAACGGCTGCGCCGACCAGAAAGTGCGAATTAATGATCGACAGACCGTAAACATAGTTCATCGGCAATGTCGTTATCGGTCTCTCCGTGTCGTCAAGCCGGAGGTATTCCGCAATGGAACGTGCGTTCTCCGAAACATTCGTGTAGGATTGCCTTACAAGCTTCGGAGAACCGGTGGAGCCCGATGTGGATATAAGCAGACCGAGCTCGTCATGCATGGGATATTTTACGTCATAGCCGGTTTTAAGCAGAACATAGCCGTAAGACTCATGTACTTCGGTCATGCAGGGAAAACCGCCGGTCATATCTTTCGGTATCCACAGATATTCCGGCGAATATGTTTTCAGCAGTTCACGCAGCAAAGCATCTTCGAGGTGGCTGCTCAGAAGCAGGGGCACGATGCCGTTGTTTATGAAAGCGGTGTAGCCCGACACAGAGCCGATCTCGTTCCGGCAAAGCGCGAAAACGAGACAGCGATGACCGATCTTTCCGGCGAGCAATTCTGCTTCGGCGTTCAATTCACTATAAGTGACCCGAAAGCCGGATTCGTCGATAAGCGCAGGCGCGTTCCCGTGCTCATCAAGATCCCAGATCCTTCCCATCAGAATTCCACGTTGTATTCCGGCTTTGCGAGGAGCTCCATGCCCTTTTCGTAAGAGCTCAGATCAATGATATCGTCGGTGTCCATCATGATATCAAATGCATCTTCAAGCGCGGCTATAAGGCTCATGTGTCCTACCGAGTCCCATGCCGTGATATCCTGATATTTAAGTCCCGCAAGCTGATCTTTTGTGATCTCGAATGTCTCAATAAAAGCCTGGTCATATTTTTCTCTGTTGCTCATTTTATGATACCTCCGTTTTATCGTGAGAAAAGCTGTGCGCCGATCTCAAAAACTCTTCTTATTATACAATATACAGCCGGTTTTGTCAACCCTCAGCCCACTGCTGCGCGGTACAGGCTGAGGCTCTCTGTAAGGCGTTCGTATGACTGTTGAGATAGTATTATCCGGTGCGGACCGAAGCGGATATACTGCGAAACGATACCCTAACCATGCAGTGGAAGAGAACTGTGCAGGGGAGACGGTATGTTGTACTGCAGAAAAGGATCTGCTGCGATATACCATTATAATATGAAAAATCAGAGTGTAAATTGAAGATCGGAAGATTAATTTACTGCAAAAAAATTACAGTAATACATTTGCATTGGTGTGATCCGACATATAAATGGTGCGCCGCAAGAAAAAAAACACAATATATTGTGCAAAATCTACAATATAGCGGAATGTCGGTTGTTGCATATCAACAAAATGCAAAATAATTTCAAAAAAATTACATTTGGGGCTAAAGTTTTTTGAAAACGAACCGATATTACATTTGTAAGGGTCAAGTGAAGGCTGACTGCAGCGGTTGGAATTTGGCCGTAACACCAAAACACAAATCACAGATCATTATCAGGCCGATACCAAGAGGGTACGGCTAAAAACCACAAGGGCTCGCCGTAAAGGATATGGCGGGTAGAGCATAACTCCCCCAAGAGTTGTGTTCGGAAAATCAAGGAGGAACAATTATGGGAATGGTAGTACAGCACAACATTAGCGCAATGAACGCAAACGAGGCTATGCGTAAGAACGTAGCAGGTCTCAAGAAGCAGACTGAAAAGCTCTCCACAGGTTACAACATCA
>JAGBMA010000148.1 GCA_017635095.1 Ruminiclostridium sp.
GACCTCTTTGATAATGTAAACCGCAAATATGGAATGTTCAATCGTTTTTGCAATGCCCTCGTTTATGCGAGGGCATTATGCTTGTCCTTTAACGGCTTGTCAATCAGCTTGTAATAGATGTGAATGGTTCTCGGCAGATTACGATGACCGGGGTGAGCATCGACCTTGATATACTCGATCAGGTCAAGAGCCATATCACGGGTAAGCACCGTAGCTCCTGCATAAGACTTCATACGGCGGATATACTCGTCAACATCACGCTCGTCTTGCCTTGCGACCTCGGAACGCTTTTCAAGCTCCTCATACTCGACAGACAGCTTATCCTTTTCTGCCTGATACTTTTCAAGAAGCCCGATACAAACCTTTTCGGGTACTTTGCCTGCCACCTTGTCCTCATACACGCTTTGAATCAGACCGTCAAGCTCGTCCATACGCTTGGTAATGTCATGAAGCCTTTTCTTATCCGTGCTGTCCTGAACCGCATACGCACCCTGTTTGTGAGCGAGGAGCTTTGCCCTCACATCAGGCTCATTCATAACGAAGTCGATCTGGTGCTGAATATCCTGAAGCACAAGGCTTTCAATAAGCTCCAGACGAATAGAATGCGAGGAGCAATATTCCTTTCCGTAACGGCTGTACATTCCACAGGTGTAACAGGGCTTTGTCTTGCAGTTAAGATTGCTGTTCTGCTTCATTTTCGTACCGCAGTCCGAGCAATAACACAAACCCGACAGCGGCATCGTAACGCCGTTCTTGGAGGACTTGCCGTTGCTCACGGACTCATCGACCTCGCGCACCTTATCCCAAAGCTCCCTTGAAATGATCGCTTCGTGATTGCCTTCCGTGACAGCCCATTCAGACTGGTCACGCTTGACGGTTTTGTGGTTCTTGTAGCTAACCGTAGTTGTGCGGAGCTGAACGAGGTCACCGATATACACGGGATTTCTCAGAAGTCTTTTAACACTTCCTGCACTCCAAAGGTGTGAGGTACGATACGGATTAGGCTTGCCTATAAGCTGATAATAATAATCGGACGGTACAAGAATATGCTCATCGTTCAGGATCATAGCAATTTTCTTGACATTGTAGCCTGCTGCCCTCATCTCAAAGATACGGCGGACAATGCCTGCCGAATACGGATCAACGACAGGTGTGCAGTTCTTATCCGTGCCTTTGAGATAGCCGTAGGGCGGATAGTTTGTCTTATACTTTCCCGACCTTGCATTGGCTTCAAATACAGCCCTCAGCTTTTTGGACGTATTGGCGGCGTGCCATTCATTAAAAACGTTCATAATCGGCATCATATCCATACTTGCACTGTCCGACTTTGCCGTGTCGATATTATCGTTCAGAGCAATGAAGCGGATATTGTACATTGGAAAAATATAGTCCGTGTACTGCCCGACCTGAATGTAGTTTCTGCCGAAACGTGAGAGGTCTTTGCAAAGAATAAGATTTATCTTGCCTGCCTTTGCATCTTCGAGCATTCTCTGGACACCCGGTCTCTCGAA
>JAGBMA010000149.1 GCA_017635095.1 Ruminiclostridium sp.
GGTGTATTATTGGCGCGAAGAAAACGGCTCGACCTTGTTTGGTGAAATAGGCTTTGAGATAAAGTGATGGGGAAGAAATATGAGATATAAAAAATCAATTGAAGTATTAACACTTTGCACGGTCCTGCTTCTTTCGGGCTGTAATGCAGACAAACCCACTGTGACTTCGACAGCAACAGAAAAAGTGACAACAACGACAACGACAGAAGTAACGACTACCGCAGAAACAACTGCCGCTGTAACGACAGCAAAGCCTGAGCCCGCCGTGCTGCCGTTGTTGAGCATCGACCTCAACAACGACGGCGTTGACGAAGAAATATACATAGATGACGACCGGTACCGTGTTGTTTATAACTCCGATGCAGGCGAATATATGTATGATACGATAACTACCGTCGGGCGACCGGACAAGCTATATATTTACAAATGTGACGACGGCTCATATTTCTATTTGTATGATGCAAATGATGATGCAGGTTTTGCACAGCACAATTTTGTGGTGACAGATCACGGACTCAATAAGTATGTATATTCCGGAGTTGGCTGTCAGACAGGAAGGCTTCTGCGCTACAGCGATACATTCCACGATGAAAGCATTGACAGGACAGGTTTCAACAGCGTTTTCTTTGCCCCGCGTGAACAGATTGCCGAAAGTATCTCTGCGGAGTACCTCGGCATACTCGATATTGACGCTCTTGTGAATACAGAACGTATCGAACATCACCTCAAAACTATCGAACTTGCAACAGGTGCGCCGCCGATAGATATATACTCACTTGAAAATGATGCGTTCGGGGCGCGGAAAATGCTGAAATGCAACGACAGGACTGTATTTTCCGACGATTACGACTATCTGACGGTGTATTCTCGTTTTCCGGAAATGGCGCAGAAGGAAGACTATACAGGCGACAAGCTCGATCCCATTATCGGCACGGAGCGGGAGTATCTGCTGTGCCTGAGTTCGCGTGATATAGAGACCGCAGACCTTATCTATATGGGTTATCCTGATGAGAACTATCTTGTTCATTACGACAAGCCGATACCTGTCAGCGAGATCGACGATTATCTTGCCGGACAGGGCTGGAAGCTTCGCAGCGAGAAGATAGATATATCGTATTTTCGGTACAGTGCTCCCGACGAGGAAAAGGTCGTGTTTGACCGTGAAAAAGCCGCTGCCGAGTATTCCGACTACGGCATGGGGCTTGATGTTCTCATGGGCAGCGAAACAAAGCTTGTATTCTGCACTGACGAGGAGGAGTTCGGCGAGCCGGAGCTGCTGCAAAAGCTGCGTGAGTCACATTATATCCGTTTTGCCGAAAGCATAAAGGCACAGAATGATCTGAACCCTGAAGAACACCCGGACGACACCACCCGCTACAATGAACTTATCCCCGCCCGGACGATAAACGAGCCTGCGGATATCCCGTTCATCAAGGGCATACATTACGACTTCGACAATGACGGTGAAGATGAAGTTATAGCCATGCTCGGTATAGGTTTCTGGGAATGTGTGTTCTACTATGCTGACGGGGACAATGTAGTAAACCTCACCAACATCGAGTTCGGGGCTACAAACGGCAGAGAAGCCGATGACGACGAAATATGCACGGAGGTTTACGGGAACGGGATATCGGTCTGGGATTTTGGAAAATCCCGCTTCTTCACCCATGAACTCGGCAGCCCTTCAGTTTCTTTTACCACGATATACCGCTGCAAGGACGGCGGCGTATTTGAGCTGGTAAATAACATTGCCACCGATTACAACAGCTTTGACGAAGCCGGGTTTGTGTGGATAAAGCATCACCCGAACATCTTCACCCACTGCGACTATCTTGTATGCACTCCCGAAGGTGAGCTGAAAGAGATCGGAAACGAGAGCATTACGCCCGAAAAGTTCCGCGGTATATACGAAAAGGACGAGCAGATGCAGGCGGCATTCAAAAATGCGGAGCTTGACAGAAATACTTTCGGGGAGCTTGATGTAAATTCGATAACAGAAGTATATATGAAGGGGTATTATGACTTCATACTGATAGCGGGTGAGCAAAATGAGATCAACTGGTACTATTACTGTGAGGGTAGGGTCTCAAAGGCGTATGACATTATAAGATCAAACTATTCCGAGGATATGCTGTATGACATAAATTTGTACAAGTTGAATGTTGTGGGATAAAGGAGAGTATATGAAATACAGATCAATTGCATTGATACTTTGTACCGCCCTGCTCCTGTCGGGCTGCAATACGGACAAACCTGCGGAGACTTCGACAAAAGTCGAGGAAGTGACGACAACAACGACTGCCGCGGTTACGACTACTGCTGCCACTACAACTGCGGCTATGACAACGACTGCAACAAAGACAACCGCCGAGACGACTTTACCAAACCCGGAAGATACTATAGTATGGTCACCGGATAGCAAAGATTTTTCAACACTCTCAGAGCAGATTGACATTCTCGAAAAGCATTTCTACGGTAAGTGGCAAGCCGACGATCCTAAAAATATCGGTTGGTGGGCAGAGAACAATGTGAACCTGACCTACAGCGAGGATATGTATGAGCACGGGCTAAGCAGCATTTATGGAATTTCGGAAACGGACACCGGATACTTTCTTAAAGATCTCGGCGGTGGCATTGTGTCCGCGTATTACATAAGCAAGGACGCTCCCGACATCATGTACTATATCATGGACGGCGGAACTGGACCTGATGAATGGCTGACGGAGCAATGTCTCAAAAACGGCAAGGTATATTACCGGACTTCCGGTGAAGCAGAGCCGTTCCTCGGGCTGGGCAGGATAAGCGTGCTCGGTCAGATTAAGCTGAACGCAATGTACGGTGTGCAGTTTGATTCGTTAAGCTGGGAAACGACGATCACAGACGAGGACGGAATAGTATGGGGATATGACAGCGGTGATCTCGAATTCCCTTATGAGCGCCGCTATCTTATCGACTATGGCGACGATTTCGTGAAGCTCGCATTCCGTTTCCGCGAGATAGAGCACCGGTTTGAAACACGGTACTACACATTCACATTCAAGCGCAATGACAGCGGAGAATGGAGTGTTACGGACTATGAACCGTTTAACGCTCCGGAGGACGTGAAGTACTTCAATGTTCCGATGATGTTCACCAACGACAAGAATAATGACATGGACGCTGCGGGAATGTGGCTATATCTTTATGTTTACGCTGACGGTCACACATACCGCGAATACTCAACTGGCGGCGTGAGTATCCACGCGGAGCATTTCGCCGGCTGGGTATTTACAGACGATGATAAAGAGGCAGCAGAAATAGATGCCGCATTCGCGCCGTATTGTGACGAGAATGGGCTTAATGTCAAGCTTATCTCCTCTATGCGTGAGGTACAGACATACCATTTGCTTGAAAACACTCCCTTCGAGGAAAACTACTGGAAGCACACGCTCAGGGGCGATGGATATATGCACTGGAAGACCTATGTGGTCGATGATGAGTGGCTGGTGTATCTCGACAACGATAATTCCGTGGGTATAACCTTTGTCGGTCTTGCCCGCCGCGACGACATTTACAGCAATATCCGATGGGCTCTTGATGTGCTGTGGGAATACAACGACAAATATCCCGATATGCGTGTGATATTCCGCACCGATATGGCGGAAGACAAGTCTTACCTCGATATTGCAGCGAATGCGGACGAGTTGCTGGAGATAGAAAAGCTGCTCACAAAGAGCGATGTAGATATGAGTGAGTGCAGGCTGATGACCGCCGACGAGGTAAGGGCGGAGTGGCTGCCTGTGAAGTGCTACGCGCATTACGACGGGAAGTACACGGAGTCTGACTTGCCCGCAAACACAATGAAAGCGTTCACCTATTCACGCGGCGACGATGTATATAGGCTTGAAAACTTTACCGGAGTTGAGAGCGCGAGCGGTGTCCTTAACTACGTCAAAAGCAGCTGCACATCGGAAGAGCTCAAAAAGTTTACGGACGCTCTGACAGAGCACGGCATAAAGCCTGATACTTTTGAGACTGCCACGACCTACGCCGATGTATTCGATATCGTACAGCTCCCGCACGACCGCAATATGGAAGAAGGCACGTTCTACCGTATAAATGATACGGTCATAATCGAGGAACTGCCGCCTATACATGGAAAATACCGTTATAATATCTGGGAATACGATGATACTCACACCGAATTCAGAAAAGCCGTCAAGCAGTTCCGCATAAAACCTTTGGTTGACAATGACTTTAACAAATACTATATCAATTCGATAGAATATATCGCCGAGGGGTATGATCAGAATAACTCTCCCGTTCCAGATGGTTATGAACTGCGGGTAATCGCAGATAAGCAGTATTGGTATGGGATAATAAAGTACGCCGACTCGGAGGACAGAAACTACGGCGCAAAAAAGGACAGTTTTGTGCTGGTCGAGGAAAGCGCAGAATAAAACAAGACCTGCTGAATACCGTAAAGGCTTCAGCAGGTCATTTGTTATTCGGTTGTCATTACATCGAGCATTCTATTACAGAATAAAAGGCTTTGACCTGTTTAACACAAACAATCCGAAGCCTTTTTGCACACTGTGATATCATAAACTAATTGTTTAGGAAAAACTCCTTTAGTCGTATTGCCCATAACGGCGAGCGGTTTCTTTATCATTGAAGAGCATTTCCATCGGCTTATTCAAGCCTTTAACCCGGATTTTACCTCAAATTCGGAGACTGACATATTTGCTCGTTTGGCAGCATCGGCTAATGTCAAAATACCATCCTTAACAAGATCTACCAAGGTTTTTAAAACGCCTTCTTCTCTGCCTTCCACTCTGCCTTCTTCTCTGGCATCGTTCTTGATCCCTTCAATAGCTTCACACATATCAACACTCTCCTTTCCGCCCACATAATTCAGATTTGAGTTTGTCACGATGTTCAGCATATCGGCTGTTTTACGCGAAACCTTGCGATATGCCGCGTCTTCCTGTAACATACAACTTAATTTATTCTTATTTTTGGAGTATTTCACATACTTTAATGCAAGATTAAGCTCCGTATGGAATTTCGCAAAATCCTCGTCCGCTATATCCGCGGGAGCGATGAGATGAATATGGTAGTTGTTCACAAACCCTAATATACTCTCGTCTGCCGCAAGCATACTGTGCAGATCCCTCGGTGCATTCCACTCGTCCGCTCCGAAATACATCGTTAAAGTAATGACCGGCAGCAGCTTATCGGTCTTATAAAATCCCGACAGAAAATCCGCGCTGGTTTCCGGCTTATCTCCGGCGGCTCGGTGAGACTTTGCCGCAGATTCGACCTGCTTCACATACTGTCCCGCATCATAAAACATATTTTTTACGGGCATAGCATTATGGATTTCCGACTGATCTTCGATACCGAGCAACAAATACGCTGCATGATCGTCTGTCATTGCGGTCGCCATTTTTAGAACATCACGATATCTCTGTTCGGGTACAGACTGCTCCCCGCTTCCGTACGGAAGAACTATCTGAGTGGTATCGAGAGGTCTTAGCTGCTCAGGCTTTATCACCTGCTCACCGTTATAGAGATAATAGTTGAACGCGTCGGCGAATATTTCGTTATCCTGCATATACTCTTTTGTTATGCGTCTTTTTCAGCCATTTTGTCACTTCCTGTTCGCATTATTATTATACCACCGATCTGCCTTTATGTCAAGAGAAATATCATATACGAAAGGCATAGAACGGGGTCACAGTTTTATCTACGTTGGGGCTCCACACCTATTTCACAGCTTTCCTCTTGTGCCTTCAGTAAACTAAGAATAAGGAAAGCCTGAGATTATGCCGAACTAGCTTTGCTTAAGTGATCCTTATTGCACTTCAAGCCACAACTAACAGAGAAGATAATCGTATCAATTGTTAAGATAACTTTTTATTATGACTTGATTTTATAGTAAATATGTGATATAATTATCTCAGAAAAGAAAAACTCCCCACATCAATAATGATATGAGGAGCCTAAATAATGGTTGAGGTTGCTAATTATTCTTGTCCGTAATTTGTCCGTAATTCTTATAAAAACCTACATAAATAGCCAGAAGTTGCAAAAGACAGAAAATCGCAAATCCGCTTAAATAAAGGGGTTGCCGATTCGATGAAATCTACAAAATGAGCATAAATCAATTCAATTCCCGTACGGGTCACCAGCGAAGGTTCTCGGAAGTGCCTATTTAAAGGCATTTCCGAGATTTTATTTTACTCCGTTTTGGGCTTTGTCCGCTACTTGTCCGCTATTTTGAAAAAGCAGCGGACAAGATGTTTTTATGCGCCTTTCTTCTCCTGCTCATCTTCCCTATTGAGAAAGCCGAAAGCGAAGTCCATTGCGTTTGAAACTCTCGCCTGCGCGGTCTGGAACATATGAGAA
>JAGBMA010000150.1 GCA_017635095.1 Ruminiclostridium sp.
CCCACACCCCCGATACTGCCAAAGCGGGCACGAAAGCTGTTATTGTTTTTTGTGAAAATTGCAGTCTTGCAATAGTATGTGAAAAATGATATACTAATAGAGTATCACTCTGTTTATGGAAAGGGGGAGATGTGCTTGCAGGAAAAGGAAAAACAGACGGACGCTTCGCTTGAAGGCAAAGCCGAAAAAGCTGCAAAAAAAGCAGAGCAAAAAGCCGCATACAAAGCCGCTTTTGCCGCAAAACTCGAAGATCTTGCAGTATATCTCTCCAAATTCGGAAGATACATCATTCTCATTTTCGTGGGGCTCGCCGTAAGGATAGGTAAAGGTATCGCCTCACTCGCAAAGTATATCTGGAAAAGATCGGAAAATATAGTCGGCTGGCTCATGAAAAAAGTGGGCTACCTGCTCGTTATCGCTATCTCACCCGTTGTCAAGATCGTTCATGCCATAAAGCAGGCAGGCTCGGATATAAAAGAGAATAAGGATTCAAAAGGTCTCGGGGCTGCAGTAAAGATCGCCCTCACCCACCTCGGTGAGTTTGTTTTCGGAAATTCCGGTATCGCCGTCACCGTCTTCAATATCGCAGCGCCGGTGGTCTGCGTCGTCTTCCTTTTCAGCATAGTCTCCTATGCCGCATCTCTCTCATACTGCGTAAGACTCACCGTAAACGGAAAGCTCCTCGGTTATGTCGAGAACGAGCAGGTCTATTATGACGCGGACGAGATACTTAAAGACCGTATAAACTATCTCGGAAGCGATGAGAGCATCCGCCTTGAGCCCGCTTTTGCAATCGAACTTGCAGGCAATTCCCCGCTCCTCACAAAATACCAGGTCGCGGATATGATACTCGAATACTCCGATATCAAGGTAGAATACGCTTACGGCTTCTACCTCAACGGCGTGTTCCAGGGCGCTGTACCGGATAACACGCCCGTAGCCGAAGCACTCGAAGGTCTTCTCGACAAGTACAGGGAAGCTCACCCAAACGCAAGTATAAGCTTCCGCGACAGCCTCGAATACTCCACCGCCGGTCTGTACCTTTCCGGCTCGATCATTGATACCGACTGGCTCGTTTCACAGCTCACCCGCGTAAAGACCGGTGCAGGATTCTATATCGCGGAAGCCGGCGATACCATGAGCAATATCTGCGATATGACCGGACTTACCATGCATCAGCTTGAACTCATGAACCCGGAGCTCGACGGAACGCCCCTTGAGGAAGGTCAGCGTGTGAAGATAAGGGACGAAGTGCCGTTCCTGTCCGTCAACGTATCCGTTACAGAAGAGTATGATGTGGAAGTTCCCTATCAGACCGAGTACTATAATGATGATAACCTCTACAACGGCGTTACCCGCGTTACCACCTCCGGTCAGCCCGGTATCAACCACCTCACCGCGAATGTGACGTATGTAAACAATATAGAGACCGTAAGACGCATTACAAATGCAAGATCGGTAACGGCTCCCGTAACAGAGCGCATAGCCATGGGCACAAAGATACCGCCGGAGCAGTATTCCTCCGATGACGCGGGCTACGGAAAGTTCATCTGGCCTATGGATATAGGCAAGAGCCATATCAGTGAATATACCCACTGGGACGGCGGCTACGCGGGTCACGTCGGCATTGATATAACCGAATACTACGGCGCGCCGATCTACGCGGGCGCAAGCGGTACGGTCACACTCGCGGGCTGGAACTACGGTTACGGAAACTGCGTGATAATCGACCACGGCAACGGATATCAGACCCTTTACGGTCACTGCAGCGAACTGCTCGTATCCGTCGGCGAAGAAGTTATCCAGGGTCAGATGATCGCCAAGGAAGGAAGCAGCGGCTATGTTACCGGTCCTCACCTCCATTTCGAGGTCAGAAAGGGCAACGTGAAGCTCAACCCCGTTAACTATCTCGAACATCTGTATTGATGCGGCGCGTAACTGACTGCAGAAAAAATTGCTTGACAATTAATCAACGTGTTGTTATAATATTGTGGGGTGATGATATGGCAAAACAGGACACGGATTTTTATGAGAATTTTACCAAAAATGTGTATGAGACCATAAAAGGTCTGAGCGATGACCGCGGCGAATATGTCATACACACCTACGAGAATCTTTACGGCAAACTCAAGACCGAAGGTATCGGCGGAGGAAGTGTGCACGTCGATCTCGCGAAACTCCGCGAAGATCTGAGCCATGTCCGCGGCATAGGCGGTCAGCGCCTTGATGAGATCATGGCGGTGATAGAACGCCACCTTACCCCCGGAGAACACCGCGAGCCGGAGATCGGAAGAGCCGACGGCGAACCGGAAGCTCCCGCAGAAACCAACGAAAAAGATAAATAAACAGACGGCCGGTGCTCAAAAACGCACCGGCTGTTTCTTCGTTTGTGTGAATTATGTGAAAAAAACGGAAAGCCCTTGAAATTATATTCGTTTTGTGTTATGATAAGCGAAACTTTTTAAAACGATTACATGACTTCTCCTGTGCTGAAGGAAAAAAACGCCAAAACAGGAAACGAAAAGCAGGTGGTTCTATATGTTCATGATACGCTGGCTGTGGAAGAACATGAAGGGCGACAGGGCTATATACTGTCTCGCCCTGTGCATGACTGTGGTCTGTCAGTCAATGTACATCATCTCCCCTTACATAACCCAACAGATAATAGATACGTTCCTCGTCGGAGAGGAAGCAGCCGAAAACCTGCGGCAGGGCGCCGACAGGCTTATTTTCATGCTCGCAATGATGTTCGGCTTCACGCTTTTGCGCTGCATTATCCAGTACAGCTCGAATATGTGCTATGAGCACGCTTCACAGGGTATTATCTACCGTGTCAGAAAGGTGCTCTTCGACAATATCGAGAAACAGGACGCCCCGTTCTATGACCGTCACCGCACCGGCGATATAATGACCGTCGTGACGGGAGACCTGGAAATGGTACGTCACTCGATAGCGTGGATAATCAAGACCACTCTCGAATGCGTGATATTATTCTCGGCGACAATGATATACTTCTTCACTATCGACTGGCTCATGGCGCTGTGTATGCTGGTGCTTACGCCGGTGATACTGCTCATAACAAGGGGCTTCAAAAATGTGGTGGGACCCTTCTATGTGGATCTCCGCGAGAAGCTCTCGGGAATGAACACCCGGGCGGAGGAGAATATCTCCGGAAACCGGGTCGTAAAGGCTTTCGCCCGGGAAGAGACAGAGATTGAGAAGTTTGACGGCTGCAACAAAGCCTACAACGAAGCCAACAAGAAAGCGGCTTTCACCTGGCTCAGATTCTTCCCGGGGCTGGAAATAACCGCCCAGAGCCTGAGCGTCGTCTGTCTTTTCTTCGGCGGTATGTTCGTGGCGCTCGGAAGAATGACATTCGGCGAGTATGCAGCTTTCGCCGGACTGGTATGGACGCTCTCAAACCCTATGAGAACTCTCGGCAATATCGTAAACGACTATCAGCGCTTCACAGCCTCTGCAAACAAGATAATCGAGCTCTACTACGGAAGACCGTTCATCGTTGACCGCGAAGACGCGGAAAATATCGAGGGCAGGATCAGTGGAAGCGTGGAATTCCGCAACGTCTCGTTCTCATACGGCGAAACGGAAGTGCTGAAAAATATCAGCTTCAAAGCGGAACCCGGAGAGACTGTCGCGATAATGGGTGCGACCGGAAGCGGCAAGACCACTCTTATCGACCTGATACCGCGCATTTACGACGTGTCGGATGGGGCAGTCCTCGTTGACGGGCACGATGTCCGCATGATGAAGCTCGAACAGCTCCGCGGCGCTATCGGTATCGCAACTCAGGACGTTCTTCTCTACTCCGATACCATTGAGGGAAATATCTGTTTCGGCAACATAGACCTGTCCGAGGAAGACGCGGTGAAGTACGCGAAGGCAGCCGACGCCCATAACTTCATAGAAAAGACCTCCGACGGCTACGATACCATCATCGGTGAGCGCGGAGTCGGTCTTTCCGGCGGCCAGAAGCAGAGGATCTCCCTTGCGAGAGCTCTCGCGGTAAAGCCGTCTATACTGATACTCGACGACACCACTTCGGCGGTGGATCTTGAGACCGAAAAGCACATTCAGGACGCTCTGAAACAGCTCGACTTCCCCTGCACCAAGATCATAATAGCCCAGAGGATATCGACTGCAAAGAACGCGGACAGGATAATCGTGCTCAAAGACGGCACGGTCGCGGAAAGCGGCACCCACGACGAGCTTATCCGTCAGGACGGGTACTACCGCGAAGTTTATGAGCTGCAGAAGTGAGGTGAGATGAATGGCACGAAATAAATTTGACATCGACGAAACGCTTGAGACACCATTCGACATAAAGCACCTCAAACGCGCGCTCGTTTATGCGGGAAAATACAAGAAAACGATCTTCCTTTCCCTTTTCATAAGCATTCTCGCCGCGGTCATCTCCCTGCTCTCGCCTATGATCGTGCAGTATGCTGTGGACAACTGCATGAAAGGCGCGGAGACGATCCCTATGCTTGCGGTATGCGCGGGCGCGCTGCTGCTCACGATAGTGGTGAGCGTATTTCTGGCGCAGAAGCGGGCGAAGATGATGACACGCGTAGGTCAGGACATAATCTACGACATCAGAAAAGACCTGTTCCGTCATATGCAGGAACTCCCTTTCGAGTATTATGACAGCCGTCCTCACGGCAAGATACTTGTCCGCGTGATAAACTATGTCAACAGTGTCTCCGACCTTATGACGAACGGCATAATCAACTTTGTCCTCGAAATGATGAACCTTATCTTCATAATGATATTCATGTTCTTCGTCTGCTGGCAGCTCGCTCTTGTTGTATTATGCGGCCTCCCGATATACGGCTCGATCATAATGTTCATCAAGAACCGTCAGCGAAAGGCGTGGCAGGCTGCTTCAAACAAGAGCTCGAACCTCACCGCCTACCTGCACGAAAGCATAGTCGGCGTTCAGATCTCACAGGTCTTTACCCGCGAAAAGGTGAATGCCGAGATCAACGACCGTCTCGCGAAGAGCTACCGCAAGGCCTGGATGAAAGCGGTAGGTTACTCGAACCTTGTATGGCCCTCGACGGATATCGTATCCACCCTAACGCGAGCCGCGATATATCTTGTGGGACTGCTTTATATGCCGGGTCTTTCTCTCGGTACTATCCTTGCTATGGGCGACTACTCCGCCCGGTTCTGGCAGCCCCTCATGAACCTTTCAAACCTTATGAACACGTTTATAAATGCAGTCGCTTACCTTGAGCGCATTTTCGAGATGCTTGACGAACCGGTCACGGTCAAGGACAAGATCGGTGCGTCGGAGATGCCGGAGATAAAGGGCGACGTGCATTTCAAGGACGTTACGTTCTCCTACGAGGACGGCACGACTGTGCTCGAACATCTCAGCTTCGACGTGAAAGCGGGACAGAGCATTGCGCTTGTGGGACCTACCGGCGCGGGCAAGACCACCATCGTGAACCTTATCTCCCGCTTTTACAATCTTGACAGCGGCGCCGTGCTCATAGACGACACAGATATTGCGGACGTCACGCTTCACTCGCTCCGCAGCCAGATGGGGATAATGCTTCAGGACAGCTTCATTTTCAGCGGCACGATCATGGAAAATCTGAAATACGGACGGCTTGACGCTACCGACAAAGAAGTGTATGAAGCCTGCAGGATCGTCGGCATAAACGACTACATACTCTCGCTCAAAAAAGGCTATGACACGGTAGTGAGCGAACGCGGCGCGGGACTTTCCCAGGGTCAGAAGCAGCTTATCGCGCTTGCAAGAACGATACTTTCCGACCCGAAGATACTTGTGCTTGACGAAGCTACATCGTCAATTGACGCGAAGACCGAGCGCAATCTCCAGAACGGTCTCAATCATCTCCTCAAGGGCCGCACTTCTTTCATCATAGCTCACCGGCTTTCGACCATAAGGAACTGCGACAAGATCATGTACGTCTCAAACAAGGGCATCACAGAGGCGGGCACCCACGATGAGCTTATCGCCAAGCGCGGCGACTATTACAAGCTCTACACCGCCCAGTCTGTATAGTGGGGCTCCGCCCCACACCCCGGCGGGCTCTGCCCTGCACCCTCGGCGCGTCTGCGGACGCGCGTGTGGGGCTCTGCCCCACGCCCCGCGGGGGAGAGAGAAAACCTTTTTTTAGAAAAAAAGGCTTTTCTCTCTCCCCTCGACCCCTCTCTCTTTCCAAAAAAACTTTAATAGCTGCCGCGCTAAGTGAGACAGTTTCTGCACAACATATAAAAACAGCAGACCCGAAAGTAACGGATCTGCTGTATCTTTTTGTTGTGAAGAGACTGCCGGGAAAGTCGCGGCAGCTTCGGGTGCAGGGCTTGCCCTGCCGCGGGGGTCGGGGCGGCGTAAGCCCCGAAACCGTCTGTTAAGACGCGCGGGAGCGCCGGACTGACGGGGCGTGGGGCGGAGCTCCACACGCGAGGGAGCGCCGGACACGCTGCCCGTGTAGGGCGAAACATTACTCGTAGAGCGGTATCTCGGTGTCGCCGTGGTCGATCCAGTAAGTTCCGTCGTGGTTGGAGTCGCAGCTCGGTGGGATATTGGACTGGCGATAGTAGCCGATGTTGGTGCTTGGGCACTTCGATGTTGCACGAAGTCCGGTCTCGGCGCAGTAGTTTATTTCGATAGTGGAGCTGTCGGGGGTGAAGCTCTGTTCTACCGTCGTGTCAACGAAGTTCACCATGACATCATGCCATACGAGCGCCATTGTCCTCCAGCCGTCCTGCTTGCCGATCTCGTGGTTGTCGTCGTAAGCTATTCTGTAGCAAGCCACATATTCGGGCGTAAGTCCCGCGAAAAGCAGGTTGGACATATCGTTCGCGGTACCGGTCTTGCCGACTACCTCACAGGCTCCGAGTTTCGCGTTCTTACCTGTTCCGTATTCGTCCTGAATGACCTTGAGCATCATTCGGTTGGTTATCCAGGCGCTGTCCTCTGAGAGAGCGCGCTTGCCGTTGAGATCCTGCTCAAGCACGACAACGCCCTTGTTGTCATAGACTGCTGAATAGTAATACGGCTTGTAGTACATTCCGCCGTTGCCCATGACCTGATATGCCGCGGTAAGCTCAGTAAGAGTTGCACCGTTGGTGAGAGCGCCCGTCGCGAGAGGCGCGTATGCAATATCATTGACGCTGTCGAGGTGGCTGAAGCCGAGATTGTTGACGAGCTGGTTGTAGGAGTTGACAAGCCCGACCTTTTTCATCACCCTTGCGGCTATCGTGTTCATAGACTTCTGTACCGCATACCATGCCGGCCAGTATGCACCGGAGCCGAAGCCTGCTTCCTGGTAGTTATGCGGCCAGCGGACAGTCTGGTCGGACTCATTATATCCGCTTTCCGCAGCGTGTGAGCCGGTTCCCGCATAATCTGCGTGTATCTTGCCGGAAAGATCCTGCAGCATCGTCGAGTAAGTTATAAGATTGTTCTCTATAGCAAGCGAGTAATTGCCGATAGGCTTTATTGTTGAACCAATGGCACTTACCGCCTGTGTCGCGCGGTTGAAGCAGTTGTCGCCCGGCTTCTCGCCGATCCCGCCCGCAATAGCGAGTACATTCCCTCGGTAGTCCATTATGACGAACGCACCCTGTATGAGCTTTTTGCTGTCGGCGGGCAGGGAAGCGTCATAAGCGCTGAGGCAGGTATAGGGGTTTTCAAATACCTCGCTGAGCTTCTTCTGCATATCAAGGTTCTCGTTCAGATAAGCGGTGTAGCCGCCGCTCCTGAACTCGTCCCATGCTTCGTCA
Source organism: Ruminiclostridium sp. (assembly GCA_017635095.1). Lineage (GTDB taxonomy): Bacteria > Bacillota > Clostridia > Oscillospirales > Ruminococcaceae > Ruminiclostridium_E. Next base: position 7,783 of record JAGBMA010000150.1, read on the forward strand.
TAGGATATGCCGAGCTTGGCAGCAAGATCGCCGACTATCTGATCTATGGCTGCGTCAACATACCAGTCCTGTGAAACGGTATATGAGCCGTTCCACTGGTATGCAAGGGAACTGTCCTCGCCAAGTATCTCGTCCCACGGCACGTTCTGGTAGTACAGATCTTCGTCGTCCTTGCTTTCCTCGGTGATTATACCGTAATAGTCGTTGAAGCGCATATCCGTGTAGCCGTAGTATGTGCCCTTTACGGGGCGGCGGAATTTGATCTTTTCCGCTATGGCAGTCTCATATTCGTCGGTGGTGATATAGCCCTGCTCGTACATATGAGCAAGAGCATATTCCTGGCGGCGCTTGGATTTCCTGAGTCCGTCGTTCTCAACATTGTACGGGTTGTAGTTCGACGGTGAACGCACTATGCCCGCAAGCATGGCGCTTTCGGCTATGGTGAGATCCTTGACCTCCTTGCCGAAATAATAGTACGCCGCGGATCCTATTCCGTAAGCGGGACCACCGAAGCCTATGCGGTTGATGTAGCTTTCAAGGATATCGTACTTCGTGTATTTGTTTTCGAGGGAAAGAGCCCTGAATATCTCGCGGAGCTTTCTTCCTATCGTTGTTTCCTTGTCTTTGGTGATGTCGCGGACAAGCTGCTGGGTAATGGTGGAACCGCCCTGGGTGCCTCCGTGGAGCAGCGCGCTGGCTGTGACCGATATCATACGCTTCCAGTCAACGCCGTTGTGCTCGAAGAAACGCTCATCTTCGACTGCAACAAAGGCATCTATGGTGTACTGCGGGATATCCTCGATATCCACCCAGATGCGGCTCGTTTCACCGCTTATCTGCTTTATGAGCACGTCTTCGCCGGTGTTGTCCTTGGCATAGATGAAGCTCGAATAAGAGAGCTCGACATTCGTAAGGTCAACGTCAAAGCTGCTCTCGGCGAACTGCATGATATATACGGTAAGCGCGGCAGCGACGATGCAGAACGTGATCACCAGTATAAGGAGAATGCTCAGGAGCGTTGTCCCGAAAAATGACAGCACCCCGCTTATCTTCTGCCATACCGACATTTTGTGGGTGTGATAGTAGCTCTCGACAGCCTGCTCTTCCTTATTCATCTTTTCGCGGGACTTCGGCATATAGTCTTCGTCCCTTATTTTCACATATTTTATCTTTTTTCCGCCCATAGGAGTTCCTTTTGCAGTATCATATTCCGTGCCGCAAAGTGACACTGCGGCAATTATATACTCTGATATTATATCACCTTTTTGGTGCTTTGTTAATACTTTTTCCGAATTTTTGTGCAGTTTAGACAACTGCTGCTGTCAAAACAGGACAAAAAGCGACATTTCTTCCTCCCTGAAGCCTCTTTTATGGTATTTTCATTGACAAAAACGGAAAAATGCGCTATAATAATTTCATATCTCGGAAAATGGGGGCGTAAAGGTTTCGACGGGGGTCGTGAAGCTCGTTAAGCACGCGGAGTTCTCCTAAACTCCTTAATAATGGGTACTTTAAAATTAAACGCAGATTCTAAAACAGAACTTGCTTTAGCTGCCTGAGTGCAGCTCGTCCTGCCGTTGAGTGCTGCGGCTTCGGTCTGGGCGTGACACAGCAGCCAACGCCTCGGGTGAGTGCTCTGTAACCCGACGCGCTTTCAAAGAGCTGCCGGAGGTCTATCCTGTCGTTCGGAGAGGCCGAAGGGAGATAAAAAAGATCGACTAAGCGTGTAGAAAGATGTGTGGACCGGCTTTCGGACGGGGGTTCGACTCCCCCCGCCTCCACCAGCAAACGCCCGTACCATAGCTTGCGAGGCAGAAAAAACCTCTGAACCAACAATGCGGTTCAGAGGTTTTTTCTGTATTTTAGGCGATATACATTGGCATATATTGATTTTTCTTGTTAAAAATGATATAATTATGAAAACTGTTTTATTAGGTGATATTATGGATTATAAATTAATTGAGTTTCATCAAAATATATCTGATGAAGAATTATTATCTGATATTATTACTACCACTAAAACATTGAACAAAGAAACTCTTACGATGCATGATTATGATAAAAACGGAAAGTATAATTCGTCAACCGTCATTAAGCATTTTGGCACATGGAATAACGCTTTATTAAAACTCAAATTACCTATTAACCAAAAATTTTGGAACAAACAAGAACTATTTAACAATTTAGAAACTGTTTGGATAAAAAAGGGAACGCAACCAAGTAGGCGTGATATGGATAATAAAGAATTATCTTATATTTCAAGTGGAGCATACTTGCGGGCTTTCGGCAAATGGAGTGCCGCATTAACAGAATTTATTGAATATGTAAACAACACATTTGAGTCAGTTAATATATTGCCACACAATTCCATTCAAAATGATATAAGCCATAATACTACCAGAGATATTAACCTAAGGCTTAGGTTTCTTGTCATGAAACGAGACAACTTCAAATGCTGTATGTGCGGACGGTCACCCGCAACAACTCCCGGACTTGAATTGCACATAGATCACATCGTTCCATGGTCAAAGGGCGGAGAGACTGTGATCGATAATTTGCAGACACTTTGCAGCGATTGTAATTTAGGGAAAAGTAATTTAACTTGAATCTATGGAACGGGCATTTGGCAAGTCACGCACCGCCTCCACCAGGCGCGACGGTGACACCGAATAAAGTCTCCGCAAGATACTTCCTGCCGGAGGTTTTGTTTTACCCTGAAATCTAAAGCGTTCGGGAGAGACATTCAAAAAATCCCACAATCGCGCAAATCCGCATGGTTGTGGGATTTTTCTCGCTTTTGTTTAGCTTTGAAAATATCTAAAAATACGCTTATTCTCAAAAAACTTGCCACGACTTGACACGCAAAAATCGTTGTTATAAAAGTAAATGCGGGACATTTCTGCCCCGCTTTTCGGAGTTCGGATACTATTTATCTCCCTTACGAGAGCTGCAAAACAAAAACCGTCCTCGAAACGAGAACGGTTTTATTATGTGGGGTGGGAAGTGGGATTCGAAGCCCAGACCTTTCCCTCAACCACGGCTTTTGTGGCCTGTTTTTCGTGTGACTGTGTGACCGGTCACACGATCACATCGCTGCCTTGATGTTGTCTATAACGCTGTTGAAGTGCTTGTCTATGCGTATCTGACAGTCCACTTCCTTGTTCTGCGTCGTATGTGTGTAAACGGATTTCATTATGCTCGGTGTGCTCCACCCGCCAAGCTTCTGGATATAGTCGCTTGAGATGCCCAGATCATTACAGGTAGTGGCAAATTCGTGCCTGAGCTTGTGGAATGTTACTCCCTCTATATTGTTCGCCTTCATCAGCTTGCTGAAGTTGTAGTGGAGATACTTGTAACCGTGCTTAATGATAAAATCCGTATCGCTGCTGTGCGGTATAGCCTTTATCTTTTCGTAAAGGTACTCCGGCAGCATATTTGTTCTTGTGCTTTTCTCCGTTTTTGTCTGTTCACGCACGATGTTCAGGCCGTCCTGATACATCCTTGTACGGCAGATCGTGATAAACTTGCCGTCTTTGGAGATGTCGCGGAACTGCAGGCCTCTGACTTCGCTCATTCTCAGCGACAGCCAAGCCGCCAGAAGACACGGGAGCTCCAGCTCTGTGCCGATGACCGGAGCCAGCACCTCCTCGATCGGCGGCAGCGGCTTTTTTATCCTGCTGTCTCTGGGAATGGTCACGGTCTTCAGGTTGATCTCCATCCCCTGCATAGTCAGTACCCTTTTCAGCAGGGCAACCGCCTCTTTGATAGACTTGCCGCAGAGCCGCTCGCGATCCTTATTGATAGCGCGCTGAACATCGATAGGTTTCAGCTTGTTTATGGGGACGTCCTTTATCACCTGCAGCCGGGTGTCCTTTATCATACGGTAGCCCCTGAGCGTCGAGGGTGACAGTACATTGCTGTTGACCTCTATGTACTCGTCAAGGGCTTCGTTTACCGTAAGATCGCGATCCCTGTATTCGCTGACAAGGATCGCCGCGTCTGTGCCTATGAACTCACACGCAAGGAGCTCCGATTCTGCTCTGGTCTTTGCTGTGAACGACTTTACTATACGTTTTCCGTTTTCATCTTTAACTACATGTCCGAATTCATCCTTCAGTATTACCTGCGTCCGCCAGTTCCCGGAAGGGAGCCTTGTTGCTTTGATCATTATTACCTCTCTTTCCGTAAAGCAAAAGCGGTTGGAAGGTTTTTCGCCGCGTCCCTGCGGTGCTTCGGAAACCTTCCTGATAACTGAATATATGACTTACTGTAAGAATACCACTTTTTATGGCAGCTGTCAAGCTTTCCTACATATCAGTCCCGAAGGATATCAGCTGCTGGAGCGTCAGGTTGTTGACAAAGAGAAACCTGTCTATCCGTGACAGCGTGATATTCCGCGGGTCTGTGTCGTAATCCTTCAGTGTCCGCACGTTGCGAAGCTCCAGCGAGTCGGCCAATGCCTTGTCACTTGTCTCCGTAACATACTGCCAGTGACGTATCTGGCTCCAGATGTTCCGGTATATCGGAACTCTCCGTGGATTTTTCACGGGACTTCACCTCCTTTTGCCCGGCTTGCCGGTTAATTTTTGCTGTCATGACAGGTCGTCGGGATGATGACGCTCCGTCGGCAGCGGGGATCTGCCTGACTGGTCACTCGCCCAACGCCATACCGAGCCGGCTGTATGCGGCTTTTTGCCGCCGCAGCAACGGTATATCCGCGAGGCGGGAATGCCCAGAGACCTTGCGGCTGCCGCGCCGGAACACCATGTTCCGATCAGCCTGCCGTCGAGCGAGTACCTGTTGACGACCTTGCCCCTGAGGTTTTTATAGCTCCTCATAGCTTTTTTCACTCCTTTCGACATTGGATTTCATCTCTATTATGATAGTGATGAGAGAAGAATAAGGCAACGCGGAAAATTCACGATTTGTGATCGTTCATGTGCAGATAGAGCGCCAGTTCGGCTCCGAACATAAACGGACAGTTTTTGAAGAGATCTGAATACTCCGGCTTTTCACGGTATATTCCCGGCAGCGAGTAAACGAAACTCTTAGGCTCTGTCAATATACGGCTGATCGTGAAGTCAAAATGTTCCCATTCGCCTTTTTCGGGCAGATAAAGGTCAAAAATGTGATGGCCTTCCAAAGCCATGATTATCACCCAGTACCGGTTGTCATCAAATTCCTGCGGCAGGCTGCAGGCGACCTGTATGGGTTCGCCACTGTACGTTCGCATTTTGTTTCCGAGCAATGAAAGCCCCATTACAGTTTCAAACAGTACCCGGAAAAATTCTGCCTGTTCCCAATAAGCAAGTTCCGACAAATGCCCGCGATCATCAAGTGAATCTGAGTCATACTGAACTCCGACAAAGTATTCGGTCCCGAACAGATTTCTGTAACCTATGTAATTGTCATAGAACGAGTCTGTGATGTCTTCTTTGAGCGTAGCTCTTCGTATATTCAAGGGAAAAGAGAAGAACTTGTTAGGTGAAACAGCCGTAACTTTTGAACAGTCGATGTTTATCGACGTGCACCACATCCCAGGCTTGCAAGGATTGGCTGCTTTAATAATAAAGGTCTTGGGATTCCATAAGTAATTAATCATAGTTTTTTTTCTTTCAATTAATTGTTTTTTGTTACTAATGCTTGAAAATGCCGATTTCGGAATTCTTCACAGAAATTTCCGTGTAAAATGCCGATTTCGGAATTTTTCATAGAAAACCCCGCGTAAAATGCCGATTTCGGAATTTTGTAAAAGGTCAATCCAAATAAAAGTCGGTCATCCACATCAGATTATCGGCACGGCAGTTCTTTCTGTTGTTGTCCTTGAACATGACGCGGGTATAACCGAACATGTTCGGAAGGAAGGCGTTGGCTACAAGACTATAGACCTGTTTCTGCATCAATTTACCATTCGTCATTATTCTGACTGTGCCGTTCGGTCTTATCTTGTAGAACTTGCCTTCTTTTCTTGTGTTGCGCACCCTGCCGTAATTGGAGACCTCCGCGTAAGTATCCGGTATCCTTCTGAATTCTTCATCGGGATACAGCGGCTCTACGACCGGGAGCTTGTACTTGTTCAGTGGTTCGTTATGCCATCGCCAGACCCTGTTCCCCGCGGACGGCTTTTTTCCTTTGCAGCATCTGTATATGCCGACCGGCTTGATGCCATAGTTCTTCGCAGCAGACAATCCGGAATGCCAGGTCTTTATCAGTTGACCGTCAATACTGTACTCGTCCACGGGCTTAGCCTTGAAGCAGTCGTCGCGGTAATAGGGCTTCGCGGAAAGATTGCAGAGTTCGTCGTTGTACGAGTCGCCGTCTTTATATACAATAGTATACCTATAATCCGGCACCTCGACAAAAGCCTCGTAAATGAGCTTGCTCAAAGACTTTATTCTTGTTGAATGCTTTGAGCGATCGTACAGCCTCACGTGCCATTCACCGTGAAAGATGTGAAAATCCAGAATATGTCCTGTTTTGATGTTTCTGACATCGCCTGCTTTTGAGATCTCATATTGGGGAAAACCCCGGATCGGTCTCCACTCGGTTCCTAAAGAGTCTATGAGTTGCTCTTTGTCGTAATCTGTCATAATTACTCCTTTCTGGAAGGTTCCTTTATGTGCACCTAAAGGAACCTTCCGCGGCATACTGCCGAAATTGGGTTGATGTTTGACAGCAGATAAGAGTCAGGAGTCGTTCACGAGATAATTATTCTTTACTCGCTCTTTCCGCCTCAAACATATTATGATAACAAGAATGGCGATCAAGAGATTTTTTCCGCATCTGACAAAAAGTCATAGGTCTGATGCCATTCAGACATATTATGATAACGGAATTGGATTTTGAGAGATTTTTCCGCCTATATAAAAAAAGGCATATGGTATAACTGCGTACCGTTAGTTTTCGACGCAAATCAGGGTATGCTGATTACCCCAAACGGATAAAGTACCGTCAGTATGCGGTGCAAATTGGGGGTATTTGAAATACCTCCAAAAAAATTACATGCCGATAGTTCGTGATACATTATCGGGGTGTCCGGATCACCCCATACAGATATAATGACTATCTTTTTTACAAATAAATTTTCAACATGATAGTTCGTGATAGTTTTTCTGGTGACGAAGGAATGAATATCCCTGCCTCTGGTTTTATTTTACTCTTGTCGTAATCATAATTAGTGTACAGCATTATTGACGAATGGAGATTCATCATGGGGCGGTGCTGTCAGGCGCGGTATGGCGAACTGGACGAGCAAAGATCTCGCTCCTTCAATGGTACTTGCACGACAGCACGGCTTGCTTATCATGTTCTTGTGACTGTAGATCACGGGGATGAATATGGAACTTCTGAATTCGATCATTAATGTCGAAATATGCGTGGTGAGATAATTGGGGGAGATGTCTGATCGGGGACGAGCATGATCTCGGAAACTGATGACATAACCACTTATCTGCCCAAAACTATGGAAAAGCGGTGATTTTTTTGGTACGGAACATTAAGCACGGCGGGGGCACGCACGCTCTGAACGCACTCCCATATGGAGCGCACTTAACAACACTTACATAGGACACCGAACATCGCCGCGGTGAGCACCTATTATAACAGAACAAAAGCGCCAGATTTTCAAGGGTAAACTATGCCCGTACGCAAATATCCGACATTTTTCGACCTACAAACAATTAAGCCCCGCACAGAGACACCTTATACATAAGGTGAACTCTGATACGGGGCTGTTTGTTTTTATTTGTACGAGCTTGCTATCATAATAGGTATGACATAATATGTAGGAGGGAGAAAAATGTCGAAACATAAATCTCTGCGCCACCAAGTTGATACGATAATTTACGGTCAGCTACGTATCGGGCAGTCAAAATACAAGGCTCGTCGCGAGGAGGGTACAAAGTACCCTAAAGGCATATTCTCGCACATGACTTTCGAGACCTATATGCAGCAGTGTCATCAATTCGTGAAATGGCTGAAAGAAAATGAAGAGTTACCGAAAGTCAGTGCAATCGCCGATGCTCGAAAGTATGTCGGGATTTATCTTAACGAGTTGAAGGATAACGACTATTCGGCGTTCACAGTCCACACCGCCGCGTCCGCATTAGCAAAACTGTTTGAGTGCAGAATGGAGGATTTCGGTGTAGATTTCGACAAGCGGGAACGTAAGAGAATCAAGCGCTCCCGAAAAGATCCTGACCCGGAGTACGAACGCAAGCATCAGGGTATTGTCGATTTTTACCGTGGCTGCGGACTTCGGCGCTGTGAGATGCTGCGGCTGAAGGGTGAGGATGTGTACAGGAACGAGAGCGGCGATGTTATCGTTCATGTCCGCAAAGGCAAGGGCGGCAAGGAGCGTTTCGTGATAGCCCGCGCTCAATATGCCGAACATATTCTGAAAATGGCGGGCGCTGTCCTGCCGAAAGAGAATGTTTTTCTCACGCTCCCGGGCAAGCTTCAAAATCACAGATACCGCGGTGACTTCGCCAAAGGTCTGTACTATGAGCTTGCGCGTCCTATCGATGAAATCCCGAAAAACGAGATATACATAATGCGAAAAGAGCGCGCGGGCGAAAAATATGACCGCGCCGCCATGCTCGAGGTGAGCCGGCAGCTCGGTCATAACAGGGTCGGGGTTATTGCGGAGAGTTATTTGTATAAGGATTGAAACAAACGCAGGCTTAAATCATTTCGCTAACTCCTCAACTATCTCGCCCAGCAGAGCGCAATTCTCGGGCGAGAGTTTTTTATTGTTTGCAGTGTTATGAATACGAAAAGAATTAATAAGACGACCAACGATCTCTGTCTGGGAACTGCTAAGTCCCATAACGGAGATCGTTTCACTCTTCTCCGTTGCGAGCAATTCATCTATGGATATATTGAAAATAGCGGATATCGAACGTAAAGTGTCAAGCGGCGGGGTCGATTGATTAAGTTCATACTTGCTGACAGCGGTCACAGTCAGTTCTAGCGCCTCTGCCAGACGCTTCTGTGTGTACCCGCGGCTTTTGCGTAATTCTTTCAGTTTCTCTCCAAAATCATAAGGCGTATTCATAATTATCCCCTCATAGTGTAAATGTGCCAAAAACACTTGAATTCTATTCTATATTATGGTATAATTGTAGAATAATAGTGGAATTAAGCAATAATTTTTAGATTATTTTTCTATAAAAGTCGTGAAACGAGGGGAAATCATGGCAAAACTTGAGGAATTGACGGTCGGCAGCGTTGTAAAAGGTCTGATAAATGAGGGAAATGTGACTATCGTAGCAGTCACATGGTACGGTGATTCAGTATTACAGGTGTCGTTCAAGGACGACAAAGAACAGCTTGCGAGCCAACTTGTATACCGCGAAGACGAGAATAACCTTGAAATACAGAAAAGCAGCCTTCCGTGGTGCTTTGACGCAGATGGAAGCGTAATGCGTCTTGCATCGGAAGCGTACAGAATAAACCTTGCACACATATTTGACCCGTATCTTGCGGTACATACGTCGTCGATCGAGCCGTTGCCGCACCAGATATCGGCTGTTTACCAGGAAATGCTGCCAAAGCTCCCGCTTCGGTATATACTCGCGGATGACCCCGGTGCCGGCAAGACGATCATGACCGGATTGCTTATAAAAGAGCTCATCATCCGCGGCGACCTCAAACGCTGTCTTATCGTATCGCCGGGAAGTCTATCGGAGCAGTGGCAGGATGAGCTTTACAGTAAATTTCATTTGAAATTTGACATACTTACAAATGACCGCATAGAATCTGCAGTCGGCGGGAACGTGTTTGCCGAGAGCAATTTTCTTATCGCAAGGCTTGATAAGCTTGCAAGAAATGAAAGTCTGCAGGAAAAGCTCAAGATCACGGACTGGGATCTTGTGGTCATAGACGAGGCTCACAAGATGTCTGCGACTGTGTGGGGCGGAGAGATAAAATATACCGCTCGATTCAAGCTCGGCAGAATGCTGTCAGAGCTTACTCGGCATATGCTTCTGCTGACAGCGACTCCGCATAACGGAAAGAACCAGGACTTCCAGCTGTTCCTGTCGCTTATTGATCAGGACAGGTTCGAGGGCGTTACCCGCTCAAGCAATCAGTCCATAGATACTGCGGACATTATGCGCCGTCTTGTCAAAGAAGAACTGCTGAAATTTGACGGAACACCGCTTTTCCCCGAAAGACGTGCATATACAGTAAATTACGATCTGTCCCCGCAGGAAGCTGAACTATACCGCGCCGTGACCGATTATGTACAGGAAGAGTTTAACCGTGCCGAGCGGCTTGACGAGAGCCACAGAAGCACGGTCGGCTTTGCGTTGACTATTTTACAGAGAAGGCTCGCTTCTTCCCCGGAAGCAATATATCAATCCCTGCACCGCAGAAAAGAACGCCTTGAACACAGGCTTGCCGAGGAACGTATCGGAAGACATGATGAAGATATAGTATCAGCCACATCTCAGAACGAGTATGATGAGGACGATATGCCCTCCGAGGAAATGGAGGAAGAAGAGGAGCGCGTAGCAGATCAGGCTTCTGCTTCCACTACAATAAAAGAGCTCGAAGCCGAGATCGCTACCCTCAGAAAACTGGAAACGCTTGCCGGCGAGGTGCGGACAAGCGGTAAGGACAAGAAATGGGAGGAGCTGTCATTACTCCTACAGGATAACGAGTGTATGTACTCGCAGGACGGACAGCGCGAGAAGCTGATCATCTTCACCGAGCACCGCGATACACTGCGCTATCTCTCGGATAAGATACGTTCGCTGCTCGGGGACGACAACTGCGTTGTCACCATTCACGGCGGTATGACAAGAGACGAGCGCCGCAAGGTCGAAGCCCTGTTCAAGCAGGATAAGGACGTTCGCATACTTATCGCGACGGACGCGGCGGGCGAAGGTATCAACCTCCAGCGCGCGCATTTAATGGTAAACTATGACCTACCGTGGAACCCGAACCGTCTTGAACAGCGTTTCGGACGAATCCACCGTATCGGACAGACCGAGGTCTGCCACCTGTGGAATCTCGTATCGAAGGAGACCCGCGAAGGTGCGGTATTCCAGCGGCTATTTGAAAAACTCGAAGAAGAACGCGAAGCACTGGGCGGAAAGGTATTCGACATACTCGGAAAGATCATGTTCGACAACCGTCCGCTGCGCGAACTGCTGATCGAGGCGATACGCTACGGAAACGACCCTGAGGTGCGTAAAAAGCTGCAGCAGTCAGTCGATAACTCGATAGATATTGAGAAAATACGAAAACTTATAGACGAGAACGCGCTTACCGAAGACACAATGGATGTGGGCAAGGTCATGGCGATACGCGTGGAAATGGAGCGCATCGAGGCGCACAAGCTCCAGCCGCACTTCATCGAATCGTTCTTCATCGAGGCTTTCGGACATCTCGGCGGCAAGCTATACAAGCGTGAACACGGCCGCTACGAGATCACTTATGTTCCAGGAAAGATACGCAACCGCGATATGCAGATAGGCTTCGGAGAATCTGTACTGACGAAATACGAGCGTATATGCTTCGATAAAGCCGACTGCAACTTCCCTGGGCTTGCTCCCGCGGCACTGATATGTCCGGGACACCCGCTTCTCGAAGCGACGAGCGACCTTATCCGTGAGCAATACCGCAGCATTATGAAACAGGGCGCGGTGTTCATCGACGAGAACGACTTCGGCACGGACGCACGCCTGTTGTTCTATATCGAGGACTGCATACAGGACGGCGTTGTGCTCCCGAACGGCTCGAAGCGCGTCATATCCAAGAATGTGCATTTCGTTGAGCTGAAAGAGGACGGAACTGCAATAAATGCAGGCTACGCGCCGTATCTTGATTATCGCAGCGCGAACGAAGATGAATACAAGTCGATACGCGAATTTATAGACACGCAGGACTGGCTCACCAAAAATGTCGAAGAAACTGCAAAAAGATATGCTATTTCGGAAATAATCCCCCGGCATTTCTCGCAAGTACGTGAGCATCGACAGAAGATGTGCGATAAAATAGCGAAAGCCGTGAAATCAAGACTCACGGCTGAAATACAGTATTGGGATTTCAGGGCAGCCGACCTGAAAGAAAAGGAGAATGCCGGAAAGGTCAATGCCAAGCTGAACTCCGATAATGCACACAGAAAAGCCGAGGAGCTTGAAGCAAGAATGAACCGTCGGCTTGCAGAGATAGAAAAAGAAAAAGCAGTATCTGCCGCTCCTCCAATAATAGTCGGCGGAGCGCTAGTGATGCCGAAAGGTTTGCTCCAAAAGCTCACTGCATCTGAAACGCCCAATATGTTCGGAAGCGGCGACAGAAAGGCTGTTGAGCTTGCTGCAATGAAGGCAGTCACGGATATAGAAAACTCTCTCGGTTTTATCCCGAAGGACGTGAGCGCGCAGAACGTTGGTTACGACATTGAATCCGAGATACCGGAGGATAAGCGCAACTGCACCGAAAGCAGTATCCGCTTCATTGAGGTCAAGGGCAGGACAAAGGGCGCCGATACCGTTACTGTCACGAAGAATGAGATACTGACTGCACTCAACAAGCCCGAATCGTACATTCTTGCAATGGTCGAAGTGGACGGCGATTGCACAAAAACGGTATATCTGCGCTGTCCGTTCTCTGTAAAACCTGATTTTGCAACTACAGGCATTACCTACAACATTAACGAGCTTATAGGTTCATCGGAAGTATTATTGGAAAGGTAAAGAATAGTCATGGCAATAAAGAAACTTATAGAAGTGGCGCTGCCGCTTGAAAAGATAAACGCGGAATCCGCAAGAGAAAAGTCTATACGCCACGGTCACCCGTCCACCCTGCATCTGTGGTGGGCGAGGCGACCGCTTGCGGCTGCACGCGCTGTAATATGGTCGTCACTCGTTGATGACCCGTCATCGCACCCCGAGGAATTCCCGACCGAGGAGGAGCAGAACAAGGAGCGCGATCGGCTTTTCGGCATACTCGAACAGCTTGTGGTATGGGAAAACTCAAACAATGCCGAAGTCCTTGCAAAAGCAAAAGCCGAGATAATGAAATCAACCGGCGGGAATCCGCCTCCGCTGCTTGACCCGTTTGCGGGCGGCGGCGCGATACCGCTTGAAGCGCAGAGGTTAGGTCTCGAAGCTCACGCGCATGACCTGAACCCTGTCGCGGTCATGATAAACAAGGCTATGATCGAGATACCGCCGAGGTTCGCGGATAAGCCGCCGGTGAATCCGCGGGACAGCGCACAGCAGAGTGTAGGCGCGTGGTCAGGGACAAAGGGGCTTGCAGCCGATGTCCGCTATTACGGAGAATGGATGCGCGACGAGGCGTTCAGACGCATAGGTCATCTGTACCCGAAGGTGAAAGTGCCGGACGATCAGGGCGGCGGCGAGGCTACCGTTATCGCATGGATATGGGCGAGAACGGTCAAGTGCCCTAACCCGGCGTGCGGGTGTCAGATGCCGCTTTTACGATCGTTTGATCTTTCTACAAAGGCAGGCAAACAAGCACATATTGAGGCCGATGCAAATGGCGATCATTTTATTTATACAGTAAAAAGTGGCAAAAGTAAAGCAAATGGTACAGTTGATCGCTCCGGTGCGAAGTGCTTGAAATGTGGCGAGCCTGTTGAATTTGATTATATACGAAATGAAGCTAAAGAAAGCCGAATGAAAGCAGACCTAATGGCTGTTGTTGCAGAGGGTGAAAAGGGAAGGTTATATATATCGCCTGACCATGAGCAATTATCGGTGGCACAGGTTGATGAACCTGAAAACGCACTGCAAACAAATCTCCCGGATAAAGCTTTGGGATTTAGAGTACAACTTTATGGTATGGTGCAGCATAAACAGCTTTTCACCAACCGTCAGCTCACCGCCCTCACCACATTCAGCGAGCTTGTCTCCGAGGCACAGGCAAAAGCCGAACAGGACGCGATAAAAGCGGGTCTGCCGGATGATAACATACCGATAGCCGAGGGCGGAACTGGTGCAAAGGCTTATGGTGAAGCGATAGGAGTGTATCTGGCGTTTGTTGTTGATAAGATGACAGATTATCATTCTTCCATTTGCTCATGGCATACGAGTGGAGAAAAAATGAGAAATACTTTTGGAAGACAAGCCATTCCTATGGTGTGGGATTACGCAGAGGGGAACCCTTTTTGCCTTTCATCAGGTAGTTTTGCAAATATGCTGGAATGGGTAGAAAAATGTATTTTACAATTCCCGCAAGCAGCATATAATGGTGAAGTTAGACAGTTTGACGCACAAAGTGATTGTGAATTAAGGGGCATAATGGTTTCGACCGATCCGCCCTACTATGATAATATCGGGTATGCAGACCTATCTGATTATTTTTATGTTTGGCTTCGGCAGTGTTTAAAAAATACCTATCCCAAAGTATTCAGAACTATGCTTGTTCCAAAAGCCGAAGAACTTATAGCTACTCCTTACAGGCACGAAGGCAGCGTAAAGAAAGCACAAGAATTTTTTGAGGACGGAATGTTCCATACCTGTCAACAGATATACAAATATGCGAGAGAAGATATTCCGGTAACAATATATTACGCATATAAGCAAAGCGATACGGACAGCGAAAAGAATCAGACTGCTTCAACAGGCTGGGAAACGATGTTAAGCGCGATTATTAAAGCCGGATTTACTATCACAGGTACATTACCAATGAGAACAGAAATGGCAAATCGTTCAATTGCAAGTGGCACCAACGCTCTCGCGTCCTCAATCGTCCTCGTCTGCCGCAAACGTCCGGAAGATGCGTCGAGCGTTACCCGCCGGAACTTCATCAACGAGCTTAAACGCGATCTTAAACCGGCTCTTCAAAAACTCCAGAGCAGCAATATCGCGCCTGTCGATCTCGCACAGTCGGCTATCGGCCCCGGTATGGCGGTGTTCTCGAAGTATAAGTCTGTGCTCGAAGCCGACGGAACGGAAATGACGATACGCACGGCTCTGCAGATAATCAATCAGGAGCTTGACCTTTACTTCAACGAGCAGGATACCGCGCTCGACAAGGATAGCCGCTTCTGCGTCGATCTCTACACGCAGTTTGCGTTCAACGACGTGAAATTCGGCGATGCAGACACGCTTGCAAGAGCGAAGAATACCTCTGTTGACACGCTCAAAAACACAGGTGTGGTATTTGCCGAAAAGGGCGTTGTAAGGCTGCTTGGGCGTGACGAGATAAACGAGACCAAAAATGAAAATATCCTGTGGCTGCTCACACAGCAGATGACCCGCGAGTTTGAAAACGGCGGCATACAGAAATGCGCTGATTTTATCCTTACAGCAAGCGACGGTGCTTGTGAACAGGCAAAAGCCCTCGCGTACAGGCTGTTCACTATCGCGGACAGGAAGGGCTGGAACGCCGAGGCGTATGCGTACAACAACCTTGTGACCTCGTGGGCTGCGATAAAGGAAGCAGCGACGAGACTCGGCGGTTCGGCACAGCAGATAACATTTGATGATTGAGGTGGAAGAAATGGCACAGAATCATATTATCGTTCAGGAAGCGTTCGCGAAGATGCTTCCGTTTATGGCAGGATACATCGGTCGCGAGTTAAGCAGAAAGTACGGTGACAGCTGGTGGGACGAGGTGTGGGATACGCTTTCCGACCAGCGCGATGATCTCCCGACCGGCGGGGATTACAGCTTTCTTGTGGATTCGCTCGATGTTGCGAACTGTCTGCGGCTTATCGACCGTAAGTGGAATGACGTATTCAGAATTAAGCTCGCACTCGATTACAGAACGTGGAGCAAGGAGCTTATGGGTGTCCGTAACAAGGTATCACATAAGGGCTCCGAAGATTTTGACGAAAACTATACATGGCGCGCGTTGGACACAATCGCGCTGCTTTGTGAAGCGTTCGATGACGAAACGGCGGAAGAAATACGCACGATGCAGCGCGAACTGCGCTACGGTGCAGCGGGCGGTGCCTCCGAGATAAAAGCCGCGCCTGCTCCTGTTCAGACCGAGGTTTCTGGTATTATAAGCAAAGTGGGCTCCGGGCTTCCGAGCTGGCGCGATATAATGCAGCCGCACCCGGATGTTGCGGAGGGTCGCTACAAGCATGCGGAGTTCGCTGCCGATCTTGCGCAGGTCGCACGCGGCGAGGGTTCGTTCGAGTACCGCGACCCGGTCGAGTTCTTCAAGCGCACATACATAACCGACGGTATGGCAGGACTGCTTGTGCAGGCACTGCAGCGTATCACCGAACAGGGCGGCGAGCCTGTTATACAGCTGAAAACCGCGTTCGGCGGCGGTAAGACGCACAGTATGCTCGCGTTGTATCATCTGCTCCGGGCGAATGTTCAGCTCGACAAGATATCGAGTGTGAAGCCCGTACTTGACAGAGCGGGGCTGAATACGCTGAAAAAGGCGAATATTGCCGTGATCGTGGGAACTGCCGTTGACCCGACAAAATCCCGCCGTCCGCAGAATTTCCCGGGTATTACGATAAATACGATATGGGGCGAGATTGCGGCACAGCTTGCCGAGTCGAGCGGTAACCCGAAGCTGTATGACTATGTGAAGGAAGCGGACAAGAAGGGTGTGTCGCCCGGATCAGCTGCCTTGAAGGAAATGCTCGACGCGTGCGGTCCGTGCCTTATCCTTATGGACGAGCTTGTGGCATACGCAAAGAAGTTGTACGGAGTTGACGGACTCCCGGCGGGTTCGTTCGATAACTTCATCACATTCATTCAGGAGATAACCGAGGCAGCGCGTGCAAGCAAGAACAGCCTTGTTGTGGCATCTATCCCCGAATCCGATATCGAGGTCGGCGGTGAAGCCGGAAAGATCGCGCTCGAAAGCATCGAACATACATTTGGTCGTATGGAATCTATCTGGAAGCCTGTTGCGGCAAACGAGGGCTTTGAGGTAGTAAGGCGCAGGCTGTTCCTTGACTGTAAGGATACGGAGGCCTGTGAGAAGGTTTGTTCGGAATTCAGCAATATGTACCGCAGCAACAAGACAGATTTCCCCATCGAGGTTTCCGAGGTCGCGTACAAGGACAGAATGCTTTCGTGCTATCCGATACATCCGGAAGTATTCGACAGGCTGTACAATGACTGGTCAACGCTCGAAAAGTTCCAACGTACAAGAGGTGTACTGCGACTTATGGCGGCAGTTATTCACGAGCTGTGGATGGGTGCCGATGCGAGCCCGATGATCATGCCCGGTTCTGTGCCGCTTGCGATACAGAACGTGTCGTATGAGCTTACAAGATACCTTGACGATAACAATTGGAGCGCTATCATAGACAGTGAGATTGACGGCAAGAATTCTGCACCATACAATCTCGAAAAGAGCCAACCGCGTTTCGGTCAGACATACGCAGCACGAAGAGTGGCAAGGACTGTATTTCTCGGAAGCGCGCCGTCTGCACGCGGTCAGGCTATACGCGGACTTGAGGCATCAAGAGTGCGTCTCGGAACGATTATGCCGGGTGAAAATATACCCGTGTTCAACGATGCTCTGAATTCGTTACAGTCAACGCTGACATATCTCTACGCTAACAGCGCCGGGGATCGTTTCTGGTTCGATACGCGCCCGACGCTCCGCAAAACTGTGGAGGAACGCGCTTCTCAGTACACCGACAATGATGTGATATATGAGATAAACGAACGGCTCAAAAAGGAGAGAACCGATTCCCGTTTCTCCGGACTTGTCAAGAGCCCGTCATCTTCTCTTGATGTTACAGATGAACAGAACGTGAAACTCGTTATCCTTGACCCCAGGAGCACATATAAGGCAAGCGCTGGGATGAAGAGCCCGGCATTTGAAAAAACACTTGATATTATCAATAATCGTGGTACTTCACCGCGTATATATCGCAATATGATTGTTTTCGTTGCACCCGATCAGGACACAATTCAGTCGCTGAAGGACGGAGTGCGTATGTATCTTGCATGGAAGTCGGTGAGAGACGACAGCGAGGAGCTTAACCTTGATGCTACGCAGAACAAAGAAACAATAAAATGCCTCGAAAAAGCTGACGAAACCGTAAGATCTCGTATCGGTGAAACGTATTGCTGGCTTATTTCTCCTTATATTGATATGCAGGATGATATAAAGGAAATAAAGTGGACAGCCTCGAACATCCGCGGTGGAAATGATAGTATAGCTGCAAGAGCCGCGAATAAGCTGGAACAGGACGAACTTCTTATAAAAAAGTGGGCTCCGGTGATGCTTAAAATGGAGCTTGACAATGTTTTGTGGAAAGACAGCGACTCTATTCCCGTTAAGAAATTATGGGATTATCTGTGCACCTACTGCTATCTTCCGAGGCTGATGAACTATTCTGTGCTTGAGGAAACAATTCTCTCCGGACTTAATTCTCCAGACTATTTCGGTTATGCGGAAGGCGTATCCGGCGACAGATTTATCGGCTTGAAATTCAATCAGTTTGTTGGTTTGGTTGACATATCGGGGTATCTTGTCAAGCCTGATATTGCAAGTAAGCAGCTTCTTGATGAAATGAGAAGCAGAGGCTCTGAGCCAGCTGTGCCTGAAACAACACCTCCTTCTCCTCAGGTGGTTGTAAAGCCCGATCCCGATAAACCAGTCTCGGAAACATCACCACAAATAAATAAGCAAACCCATTTCTTTATGTCTGCAAAGCTCGATAATACGAGAATAAATCGCGATGTACAGACCTTTATGCAGGAAATCATCAGTCACCTCAGCGACGAAGATGATTGTAACCTCGAAATAACATTGGAGGTATCTGCGTCAGCACAGAATGGCTTCTCGCAGCCCGTTGTCAGAACGGTATCGGAGAACTGCAAGACTCTTAAGATCAGTAACTTCGGATTTGAGGAATAATACTGATTGGTAATAGTATAACAACGCTCTCGGCACTATCGGGAGCGTTGTTTATTTGGCACAATTAATATCTGTATATGTGGTATTTTAAGCAAAATCAGCGCTGTAAACTCTTGATTTGTATTCTAGAGTGTGATATAATGATATAAAGGGAGGAGTGAAATTATGTTTTACGATCAGATGTTTAATCCGAACTTTAACAACCCCCATTATTACCAGCAAATACAGAATCAGATCTCTCAATATCAGCAAGAGCAGGATAAGGAAGTTTATAATGCAGTCAAGGGCTTCCAAGATTGGTGTGATGCTATGACTAAACTTGACCCGCAACATCAACAGAAAGCTGTGATTCTTTGTCTTGCCGAATTGGCAAATTATCAAGGGTGGAATTAATTGAAGCAAGCAAAACGCCAAGTTCTCCCAATATGTGATTCCTGTGAATTATAAGCCATGAGAGGAGTATGAAAATGCTTGATAATGATTTAGTTAAATCATTTGAAGAATCAGTTTTAGCTGATTCTTTAGATTTGGCATCGGATTTGGCTGAGGTTGGGTTGGATTCGATTTTGGACGATGGAGTAATAAAAGATATTCCAATCATTTCGGCAACTATAGGTGTTTTCAAAATAGGATCTTCAATAAAAGAACGACATTACATTAAGAAACTGGTACGTTTTATTGATAGCTGTAACAAAGGTATAGTAGATAAGGATATGAAAGAGAGAATAAAAACTAAATTTCTCGATGAAAAGAAAAGTAAAAAAGAATTAGAACATATCCTTTTAATAATTGATCGCTTTATTGAAGAAGAAAAAGCTGATATGCTTGCAAAAATTTATATTGCATATTTAGATAGCAAAATCGATTGGAGTCAATTTGTAGCATATTCAGTAGTACTTGATAGATTTCTGCCCGGAGACTACAGTTATTATAGTTCTAGTTTTAACTTTAATGTACAAAACAACTCAGAGATAGATATTCTCTTAAGGTTATCGGGATTAGGTTTGTTAATTGAAGAAACTCGAAAAGAGGCTCGACCATTGATAAATGATCAACTTGTGCAAAAACATTTTGAAAACAACAAAGATAAACGAGTATATGTTAAAACAGATTTCGGTAGAATTCTAACATCTATCTTGGGTGGTTTCTATTAATGGAGTATAAAAAAGCAATGAATAACCTAATATCGTTTTTCGTAACGAAAGGAGACATATATAATGAGTACTAGCGTTACATTAAAATCATTATTTCAAGCGTTGCAAAAAGAAATGATATCTAATGCTGAATTGAGTCGTCAATTGGATCATCCGACGGATAAAGGAGATAATACTGAAATAAGCTGGGTTGATTGGTTTATAAAATACCTTCCTAATAGATATGAAGCTGCGAAAGCTACTATTATAGATTGCAACAGCAAAATTAGCAATCAAATTGATGTAGTGATTTATGACAGACAATATTCCTATCTTGTGTGTAATCATAATGGCATATTGTACATCCCAGCCGAAAGTGTATATGCAGTCTTTGAAGTTAAACAAAATTTAAATAAAGCACATATGGAGTATGCTGGAGATAAAGCAGAAAGCGTTCGTAATCTTCACAGGACATCAGCGCCAATACCACATGCTGGTGGTGAATTTCCTCCTAAAACTCCGCACCGGATAATTGCTGGTATACTTACAACCAATTCGGATTGGAAGAAACCGTTTTCAGTCCCATTTATGAATTGTATTTCAAAATATAGCGATTTACAACAGATTGACTGTGGGTGCGTTCTTAATGGTGGTGCATTTTACTATGATTATAAAAATAGAATGTTGAAAACGAGCAGTTCGGAAGATAGTTTAGTATATTTCTTTCTTCAGTTACTTATTGATTTGCAAAAGATAGGCACTGTTCCTGCAATTGATCTAAATGAGTATATTAAAGCATTGACGATTAACGAGGAGAAAAAATAGGATGGCAGCACAGAAGGATTTTGATTTGTTTTTAAGTAACATTGAACCTAGTGAAAGCATAATCCAATATATTAGTAATGTGCAAGAAAATCTGAGAGAATACCTTGAAACTCATAATTATTATAAAACGATCCACAACAATACATTTCTCTCTGGGTCGTACGCGAAACATACATCTATTCGTCCATCTAAAAATGACGAAAAACGAGATGTGGATATTATAGTTGTTACAAATTATGACGATTCCAAGGATTCTGTAGAAGTGCTTAATGAATTGTGTGATGTGCTAAAAGAATCAGAGATCTATAATACAGCTACAGTTCAACATCATTCTGTGGGAATTGAAATGGAAAAGATTAGTATAGATGTTGTTCCTGTAATTAGTGACATCAGCGATAAAGATTTATATTATATTGGTGATTCTGAAATTGGGAATTGGACAAATACAGACCCAAAAGGACATATGGAATGGTCAACTACAATTAATAAGAAATATAATAAAGCGTATAAACCTCTTGTTAAAATATTTAAATGGTGGCGTAGAACAAATTGTCCGAAAGGAATAAAATATCCAAAGGGGATAACTTTGGAAAAACTCATAGCAGATAATCTTGGTGATTCATCTGCTTCGACTGAAGCTTTCTTTATTGAGACGATGAATAACATTGTTTCAAATTATAAAGAATCCTACGTTAATAAAGGGCTTGTTCCTATAATTGATGACCCTTCGACCAAGATCAAAGACAACAATCTTTTAGATGAGTACCCTGCTGAAGAATTTGGCTCTTTCGTTAATAATATCCAAGACCATGTTAATTTGCTAAATAATGAAGGCACCGATAACAATACTTGGCAAAAAATACTGGGGTCAGAGTTTCCAGCTTCATCAAATAAAAAATCCGAAAGTAATGCTCTTGCATGTTTGATCGCTAATCACAGGCAGAAGATGCCATGGTCGTTTTCGAGAGGAGGGGCAGTTTTTATAGCTCTCCAAGTTATGGGCAAAGACGGGAAATGTGTTGATTATGACAATAACGGAGAGCCGTTAAATAAGGGCTGTTCTCTTAGATTTAGGGCTATTACAGGTGTAAAACCTCCATTTATAATAAAATGGCAAATAACAAACACGGGAGAAGAAGCTAGAAAAGCAGGATGTTTGCGAGGAAATTTTGAAGATTCAGATGATGGTCCTACCGCCAAAAAAGAAGTAACTCAATATACCGGGTGCCATTCAGTTCAGTGTTTTGTAATTAAAAATCGTGTATGTGTTGCAAAAAGTAAAGACTATATTATAAATATATCTTGAACTTTGTTAGACGTATGTCGAACATGTCAAATTTGCTAGCTGCTATAATTAGTGTATCGCATTTATAATAGATTCATTACAGCCAACAGTTAGTTATATTTGAAAAAAGACTGTTTTGAATTTTCACCTATTCATTGTTGTTATGAATTTAGATTTAACGGTTAGCAGTATTAATATTTTAATTAAAGGAGCAATTATTCTGTGGATTCAATATCGATAGGCGCTAACATAAAGAAATATCGCACGGAAAAAGGCATTAAACAATCCGAACTAGCGGAGAAAACCGGCGTAAGCGCAAACTACATCGGAATACTCGAACGCGGTGATAAAGCCCCGTCGCTGGCCATGCTTGTGGATATTGCGAACACACTTGGTGTTACTGCTGATATGCTCTTGCACGGAGTTCTGAATTATAACTACAAGATTAAAGGCTCGCTGCTGCTCGATAGAATAAACTCACTTCCTCAAAAAGAGCAGGACAGGATATTCGCAGTCATCGAAGCTCTAATTGATCACGCAGATCAGGCATAATACTAAAAGATGCTCCCGGTACACGCCGGGAGCATCTTCGCCTTATATGTTCATATGCAATAGCACGACAAATAATAACTATCGACTGTAACCTACTTAATCTTTTAGCAATAAGGATACTATATGCTATTTTCTGCGACGCTTCCTTATATTTGCCATGGCTTCAGAAAATGGTTTGGTGTTTGCTTTCTCAATATCCGACAGACCATCTTTAATAACGGTATACAATTCAAGTTTCCCTACAAGTGACTCGTAAGTTTCGATACTCATAACAGCAAGATCACCCTTTCCGTTTTTGGTGATGAATGCCGGCTCGTTATAAGTATGACAGAATTGGGATATTTCATTGTAACCGTTCCTAAGGTCAGCGCTTGATCTTATAATTGGCATATCGGCTCCTCCTTAGCTATTTAAGATAAGGCTTCAGCAATTCTAGCAGCTTGTAAACCTGCGTCCCGGGCGAAGAATTGGCTGGCGTTTTATTTTTGTTGATGGCATTTAGCTTCTTTGCATTATCTATAGCATTATCAAGGTATGGCATCAGGATATCAAACATATCTTTGCGATTTTTCTCATATTTTCCGCAACCTATATTTGACATCCACTCCGTCAGTTTCGGGAAGTATTCTGATCGATGCAGGTCAGCGTCAATATAATTGAAATGAAGCATAAACCATAGTTCAACGCATTGATTTGACCACAAAGCATGATATTCTGTTTCCTCATTTGTCATGGATAAGCATTTTTCGACGGTTCGGTTAATGTGATCCGGCGGAAAATCATCTGTATCAAATACGATCCAGACATGCTTAAAAATGGTACTGCTGCCTAAAGCTCTTTTTTGCGCTTTTTTCAGCAGACTCAAAGTATTATCGCCTTCGCCGTATATTTCAAGGTATATCTTCCCTTGATACTTGCTGTTTATTCTTGTTTTTATGCTTTCAAAGTACTGAGGCTCGGTATCAGTTCCTTCAGTCACAATAAGATGATATTCCGGCTGAATAAGAATTTCTTTGCTTTTGCGGGGATTCATCCAGTGTTTACTAACATCGCTCTTTTTAGGAGGCTTTAAGCTCACGCCCAATCGCCTCCAGTCATGTTAGAAAAGTAAGGATCTGCGCCGTAACGACCTTCAAGATATTGCTTGTCGTATGCGGCTGTATTCTTAATTCGTGTATTATCTTCCTGCCTAATGTCTGATAATGAATATATCTTACTCTGGTGATCATCATCCTCGGCCGCAAACCATATCTCGTCTCTGCGAAAAACAGTATTCTTCATAGTGCTCATATCGTGAGATGTAAAAAGCAACTGCGCGCCGTGCTGATTTACATCAGGATTCTTAAATAGCATAATAATATAACGCAACAGTTTCGGATGCAGCTTAGCATCAAGTTCATCAACTACTACCATTCTGCCTTGCTGCAATGCTATCATCAAGATAGGCAGAGCAACTATCATCTTCTTTGTACCGTCGGATTCATCTGAAAAAGGTAATTCAAACACTTCACCGTCGATAGTTCTTTTAGTAAACAACCGCTGCTGTTCCTCGTCAAAACGATATCCTGAAAGGTCAATGCCAATATGGTTTAATGCGTGAACTGTGCTTTTCTCTATACTCCCATCCGGCGAAAATACAATTTTTAATTCGGATAAAGGATTGCCGAAATTAAGAATAATACATGATTCAAACCATCCCTGCACCTCGTTGATTACAGGAAGATCATAGTTTATTGCAAGAAATGATAGATATGGCATTTTCGGATTAACTTCACGATTGATCGTTGACTTGTTGATACTTGGTCCAAGTTCTATCTTCTGTCCGTCACGCTCAAAAACAACCCCGGTGCGTTTTCCGCCAATATTCTTCCAATAAAGAGCCTCATATACGATCTCGTCCTTAAGAGACAAATAATACTGGTATTCCCGAGTCTCTATTCTGAAGAACACACGAAATACAGTAGGTTTATCTTTTGATTCCGTATCCAGTAGGAATGGAGTTCTGCTTATGTGGTGTTGTACAATCATTCCTTCGCGATTTTTATCTAATCCTTTAATTGGCTTAACTACAAGAGATATTAAACAGCAGAAGGCTTGTAAAAGGTTCGTTTTACCTCCGCCGTTGGGACCATATAAAACACCAACAGGCAAAAGATCACTACCTTTAGTGGTAGTCAACAGTGTGTCCTGGAATTCAGGTAATGCTTCTGCCTGAAAATCGAACGTGGTTTCGTCACGATAGGACTTGAAATTTTCAAAAGAAAACTGACACAACATATAAATCCGCCTCCTTCTTTGATTATTATACCCCATAAAATCAGAAATGTCAAGTATATATCACGCTTTCGGAAAATAATTTTCTGTGGCAGCTTATATAAAAAGAATAAAAGGAATTAATTTGTATATTATTGTAAAAAGACCGTTTTTACGGTCTTTTTTCATTTTTCCTCTTGAACTATAACTAAAAGTATGTTATAATAACTATAAGAAACAAATGTTTCTAATAGTTATTGACGAAGGGAGAAATCATTATGAAAAAGAATAGAATATTTATAATCGCATTGTGTGCCTGCATCCTGCTCGCCGGATGCAGCGAGCCGCATCATAACAGTAATCTGACAATGGAAGAAATTATGCTGACGGAGATAAATGATCCGCTTTGCGCTCCGGGCGGTGACAATAATATCGAAAAAGCGACGTCGGTCACGATAACAAAATCAAAGGAAACTACTGCTAAAAAAATGAATGCTGTTAAACGCTCAAAGGCGTTCATCGACGATTACACTCACAAGTATTACTACAACACGCTTACCGATACTCAAAAAGCGTATTACAGGTACTGTTTCAACAAGAAAAGATATTCAATAAACGGTCCGGAGCCCAATTATTCTTCCACAGATAAGGATATTGCCTATTATGCTTTTCAAAGAGAGAATCCGCATTTGCGGCTTTATCCCACTCAGTATCAAATTGATAACGAGCTTACAAGCATGACACCCAAGAAACGAAACAAGATTCTTAAGGTTGCAAAAGAAATTGCTGATAAAGCAAGCGAATACGACCGGACGTTTGATAAGATCAAGGTCATTCACGACGAGCTGCGTGATCTCATCAAATACGAATCCTACAAAGAAATGGAAACGGCGTTTCTTGAAGGTGAAGCCGATTGCAGCGGTTATGCAGACGCTTTCTGCGTAGTCTGCCAACTTGCGGGCATAGATTGTATCGTTGTATGGGGGACGGCGCATAATGGTGCGATGACTGCAGATCACGCCTGGAACATGGTGAAGATCGACGACGATTGGTACAATGTCGATGTGTGCTGGGACGATGTCAGACTCTTTACCCACACATATTTTCTTAGGACTGATAAAGCCTTTAGCAGTAATCACACAGTTAAAATGCCGATATCCTGTCCGAAAGCAACAAAGCGTTATCCCGTGGACCAATACGGGAACGAGGCTGCATGATCCTATTTTTCCTCCGACGTTATCATAATAGGTGTAGCGATGATTTGACGACTGGAGTTATATCGCTATTATGATAACGAAAGGTAGGAAGGAAATATGGAAGAACTGAAACTTACATACGGCGCTGACGTTGCTAAATTTATCGAAGCTATCTATTACGGTGAGATCAGACCTTGTGAGGAACACGGCGTTATGTCGGAAAGAATGAAGGCAGCCGAACGCGATCTCACCGAGATAACGGAGAAGTTAATGATGGCAAGCCCGGGACTGACCGAGCTTTGGGAAGAATGGCGGGAAAAGCAGTCCGTCCTCGATAGTATCTATGCTGTCAACGAGTTTGGAAAAGGACTTGCACTGGGCATCAGGCTCATGCAGGTCGGGATGAATGGCTCATAATAGCACGAAGCCCGCTGTATAACAGGTACAGTGGGCTTTTTCAAAAACGAAAATGGCTCTTTTCAATTGCAACACAAAGGGATATCGCCTTTGATGCCCCTTTCAAAGGCGATATTCGCAATGTTAATGTGTAGTTAATGGGGTTGGCGGATCGGTTTTTTTGATGAGACAGCTTGTATTAATGTGTAATCTTCCTTCGGAAGAAAGGTTTATTGACAAAACCACATCTGAATACTGGATTACAAGCGCCTGATTTTCTCCATCAAAATTTATCTTTATTTTGTTTAACAGCTCCATGCTAACACCTCCTTGTTTAAAAAGACTTGACAGCTGATCATCTGTATGGTATTATTATACCACACCAAATAAGAAAATGCAATCTTATTTAGTGTTCTATTTTAGGCGCATGCTACAATATATGAGAAGAATTCTTCTTGTTTATGGAGGACTTATGGCAAAAAGGACTGAAGAACACAAGGATTTAACATTGTTTAAAAATCGACTTATTGCATTGATGGAAGAAAAAGGAGAACAATATAATTCAGGAAGAAAGCTAGCTTTGGCGCTGTATGAAGGTAGGTACTTTGATAATATTGATTACAATACTAATGATGGGAATAATGAACGAAAGCGAAACGATATATGGCGAATTGAAAAACAGATAGAAAAACATATGAATCTTGAGACCTGTGACAAGGTTAATGGGAAGTACCTGATAATATATAGTAGTTTCTTTGGATGCTCAACTGATTATCTTTTGGGTATTACAAAAGTCAAGAGTAATAATCCTAAAATAAGAGAAATCTGTGAATATACAGGATTATCAGAAAAAGCGGTTGTTAATCTAACCTATACTTTAGATGAAGAATTGAGCGGTGTTCCCCTTCAATATATTAATGAAGTTTGGAATGTTATTTTAGAGAGTGACCTTTTTGATATAATACGTTGGGATTGGTTTTCCTTATGTAATCAAATAGGCAAAAGTGATAATGAAATGGCAGAAATTGAAGCTTGGGATAAAATAAAAAACGATTCAAAAAGTGATTTAATGCTTTTTCACGAAGCCAAAATAGAAACCTTAAAAAAGAATATAGGATATTATGAAGACTTTTTTTACGGCAGACTAAACAAAATTTCCAGAGAAATCTCAATGCAACTAGAAGCATCTGTTAAAGAAAGATACTCAAGCAATCAGCAGCATAAAAAAACAGTGGAAGAAAAAATAAAAATGTTGAAATCTTTATTTGCTAATGGATGAGTTCAACGTATTACTAAATAGCACAACAGACACCCCACGCTCCTCGTGAGATGCCTGTTGTTTTTGTTCCCGGAGCCGCCTGGTTGTCACATTTGCACAACGCCGTTTGTGCAATATAACAACATTGAAGTGACCCCAATAAGTCATAATATTACCGCTTCCGGCTCTACAATCGTGATTTTTCCATGTGACCTCGTGTGATTTTCCACTGATTTTGGGCTGTTTTTGGGCATTTTCAGCCTCATTTCCACAGTTAAAGACGCTAACAAAAGATATAAGAAAAGCCTGTTATAATGCGGCTTTGCGCTTAAAACAGGCTTTCTTTGTGTGGGGTGGGAAGTGGGATTCGAACCCACGATCTTCAGTGCCACAAACTGACGCGTTAGACCAGCTACGCTATACCCACCATAACGGATTTGTGCTGTCGATATAATATTTTATCATAAAAAGTCGATATTGTCAATACCTAATGCAAAAAAAGTTGCAAAATAAATGCCCCGCTTCACATTTTCGGGTGAAACGGGGGCTTCGTTCATATTCTGTAAGTTTTTATGACATTCCTTCCGTCGATCTCTACCGACAGAATGAGCTTGTTGCCGCTGAGTTCTGCGGCGAGCACAGTTGCCTCACGGAGCAGGAGCATATACTCGTACATCTTTTTCTGTTCGGCGCCGTATTCTCCCATATCATCGGAAGTGAAGAGAACTCCGCCGCAAAGCGCGTTTATCTCTGCAAGCGACTTTCTCTGTTCGTCCGTCATGGTGGTGTCGGTAGCGCGGAGCATATAAACATCGGGATCGTTTATGAATGCGCGGCCGTTGAGCTGGCGGCGGAAGACCGAGTTGAGAATGCAGTACTTCGTGCTCGGACGCTCGCGGTGGAGCACTTGCATATACGATTTGCCGTCCCACTCCGGGGTGACATCTGTCCCGATGCGGCAGTATTCCACCTTGCCGAACGCGGAAGCGAGCGGGACTCCGCAGCCGAGTATTTTAGCGGTCCCGGCGCATTCCCGCAGGAAGTCCATGGCATCTGCCATTATCATGCCGCGGGTCTTGTTCGGACGGGGAAGAATGCAGGCGGCATAGAGAAAATCGAGTTTCAGAAGTCCGAATCCCCATACCTCGGTCACGGTGCGGAAGATTTCACGGAGATAGTCCCTGAGGTCATCGTTGTATATGTCGAGGGCGTAGGAACCGCTCCAGTTGCTTCCGGCGCGGACGGGAGCCCCGCTCTCATCTCTGAGCAGCCACTCCTTGTGGTCACGGAACATATCCGAGTTTTCCTCACATACGAAAGGTGCGAGCCAAAGACCGGGTGTCATTCCGGCTTCCGTGATCGTCCGTGTGAGCGGCTCAAGACCGTTGGGGAACTTCGACATATCTATGCTGAGCCAGTCTCCGACTGCGGTCTGATAACCGTCGTCGATCTGGAAGATATCGGACTTTCCGCCGCTGCTGCGGAGCCCGTCGAGGTCGTTAAGAATGCACTTTTCGTTTATATCCTGATAATGCCTGTACCAGCTCGTATATCCCGACACCGGCTTTTCCCTTGTGGGGGCGATGCCGAGCCATGCAAAATACCCGTCGAAGACCTCTGTTTCTGTGCCTGTGCCGAGGTAAAGGGAGATCCCGTCGAATCTTCCGTTTATGTGCAGTCCCCGGCAGTCCTTTTCAACGGTGACTGTCTTTTTGGCAGTGTTTACCTTGATTATGGAAAAACCGCTGTTCTCATTGAGGGAGCCGATGAAGTCGAAAATGCCGTCGTCATGTTTCACATAGCCGTAGGAAAATCCGTGTATGCAGCCCCTTGTGCGGCTGTATCTGACGAAGGTGTAGTCTCCGTAAGCGGAGAATGCATACTTGTCCGAAACGAGGTCGGGTATATGGTCTATGCCCCTCACTCTGCCGTGTATGTCCTGCTCATAGCTGTCTGTCCATGACTGATAGCCGTTGAGAAAGACGCGGTCGCTTTCCGCGAAGCCGTAGGAGAACTCGGCCGATAACTTCACTATCTCTATCTCGCTTTTCGAGCTGACCGAAGCGCTGAAAGTCTCCGGGTTCCGCTTAATTTCGAGGGAGATGCGGCTGTTGCCGGTACTCTCCGATGTTGTGACTGCATAACCCTTGCCGCCGGTGCGGTATGCGAATCTTACGTTTACAAGCTCAAACATATTATTCCTCCGTTTTTTCTGCAGCGTCGGCCGCCGGTTCGTTTACGGTTATTTTTGCAAGAACTTTCTTTTCATCGTAGCGGAAGAACACGAATCCTCCGAGAAGACAGAGTACAGTCGCCGCTGCGGCAGCTACACGGTATCCGAGACCATATCCCGCCTCGCCGGGAGCAAGTGTGTTGTTTATTGTCGCAAATCCGGTGAACATTATCATTGCAAGTGCCTGACCGAGCTTCATGGCGAATGTGCGGGCTGCATAGAACATACCCTGCCTGCTCTCTCCGGTGTCAAGTTTGTCGGCTTCGGAGATATCCGCAACCACTGCCTGCGGGAGAATACCGAGGATAGCCATAGGTACAGCCGCGAGAACCGCAACGATTATACCGCTTACAAGTCCGGGTATCGGGAGAAGCCCGGAGAACGTCGTGAACAGGAAAGTTACCGCGAAGAACATGAACGCGAAGGAGATAAGCTTCTTCTTGCCCATTTTCTTTGCAAAGATATTGACCGGCGCGTAGCATACCAGCGACATAGCGGTCATAAGCGCGAACAGCGGGAACGTCCATGTTTCCTCAAGACCCATGAGAGCGGTGATGAAGAACGAGAGACCGGTCTGGAAAAGTGTGAGTCCGAGCCAGTAAAGAATGTCGGAAGCCACGAATGTGCGGAAATCCTTGTTTTTGAACGTAGCCGCAAGGGATTTGAACGCGGGCGTGTTTGAGGGAGTGGTGTCTGCATACTTGTTCTCATCTATGAGGAACGAGGGGATAAGCATACAGATTATCGCGAATACTGCGAGGATAAGTATGGTGATGCGGTAAGCGTCGGCGTAGTTGGTGTAGATCTTATCGCCGTTCTCGATGACTTCCTCAACAGTTTTTCCGAGGCGCTGAGCCACCTCTTCATCGCTGAGGGAATTGAGGAAGAATGAAGCGATATTCGGAACGAGATAAGCAATAGCGTTGCCTATAAAGAAGGTAACAGAGATGAAGGTCGAGAGATTTATGCGGGTGCGCTGGGTGCGGCCGAGTTCGGGAATGAGCGCGTTGTACGGCGTGCAGTACAGGGTCATGCACAGATAGAACAGCATGGAGCAGACGAAGAGAACAACGCCGTTCACGGGGCTCTCACCTGCCACAGGCGACCAGAACATGAGCACGGTAACGATGCCGAAGGGTATGGCAGCCACACGCATGAAGGGGATACGTCTGCCGAGGCGGTGCCTGAACGAGTCGGACTTACCTGCGACGAGCGGGTCGGTTATCGCGTCGAACAGACGTCCGGACGCGGTTATAAGTCCGATTATCGTGAGAAATCCGAGGAATTTGCCGTCCCAGAGGAACGCGGTCTGGCCTTTCATTATCTCAGCCTGCGTCGGCTGGTAGAAGAAAACGAGCCAGTTCGATACTATGCCGGACAGGATAGACCAGCCGAGCTGACCTATCGCGAAGATCCACAGCACTTTGTTGGTTGCAATCTTTTTTTCCATGTAAAGATCCTCCTTATGCTTTCAGGTATGATACGGCGCAGTCTATGAGCATACCGAGCTCATTCTCCGCGTCAGAAAAGTCGTCCGACGGAAGTATCTCGCCATCGATGAATTTTTTGCACATCTCTGTGAGTGCGTGTGCGTAAGTCATATAGAACAGTCTGAAATCCGCGATGGCGTGCATGGTACCGTCGCTTATGCCCTGCCTGTATGCACGTTCGACGATGGGGTAGAAGTCTATGATCGACGCTTCGTAATCGTGCAGGTCTTCACTCGGCACATTCTCATGGATTATAAACCTGTCGAACTCGCCGAGGAGCCTTACGAACCCCTTGTGCGCTGTGAACAGCACCACAAACATTCTGAGCAGATCCTGAAGCTGTTTCAGACCGGACTGAGCGAGGAAGGCTTCCGAATCGAAAAGCCCGCCGAACAGGTTCCTCAGGTCATACCATAAAAATGTCATAGCTTCAATGGCGATACCGGTCTTTGTGCCGAAGTAGCGGTAGAGGGTCGCGACGCCGACTCCGCTCAGATCCGCGATATCCGTCATTTTCACGTTTTCTATGCCGCGTTCGAGAAATAGCTCCGCGCACACGGCAACTGCTCTTTCCATACGCTTGTCTTTGAGCTTTTCGGGAGAAAACTCGGAAGAAATTTCGATACCCACTTGACAAACCTCCAAAAATGTGATAGACTGTATATCAAGTGATAGACACACTATCATCTGATATACAGTCTATCACATTTATCCGGATTTGTCAATAGTTTTGAAAAAAATACTTTTACGGAGGGATCGTTATGGAAAGGTCAAAAGTGATCTTCGGGAATGAGATGTCGGATCATGCCTACAGAAAGGCTGTCGGCACAAAGGAAAAGTTTATAAGAAAGTACGGCGACGATTCGCATAAGGAATACCATTTAAGTGCAGTCCCCGCACCGGCTATCGGCGATATCCTCGGAACCGAACAGCTCGTTATCACTCCCGAAACGGGGGTCGAGTTCGGCAGGAAGAGCCTTATCGTAGGCAATATCAGAATGGGTTTCGGCCACTACCGCATCTCTATGGCGATAGCGTCAGCTGCAAGAGCTATGGGGTATGATCCGTACTGGTTCGACCTCAACTCTTTCGGCAATACCACCTGCGGCAAGATAATATCCGGTCAGAACGATCTGTATTCCCTCGGGTCGAGGCTGTCACAGCAGATACCGCTGTTCAACAAGCTTGTCTGGGAGCCGATAAACAGCGAGGGCTTCCGCAAGCTCACATACAACTGCACCGACCAGAAGACTTCCGAGCTCATGGTTCCGGTGTTCCGCGACCTGCCGAAAGACATACCCTACGTTGCGACCCATGTATGGCCTGCGCAGGCTGCCATACACGCGGGGCTGACAAATGTTGTCAACGCGATACCGGACAACTGGCCGATGGCGCTGCATCTTGCGGAGGGCGCGATACACACTGTCCAGACCCCGTCCGCGTATCTTGGGTACCGCTCGCTCCGCGGAATGGACAAGAAGCGCCAGCTGAAGCCCATGCCGAAAAAGGCTATTGCATATACCGGTCATTATATTGACCACGAGCTTGTGCGCGGTATAGAAGAGGACTGCCGTATGCGCAGGGAGCGCGCGAAGGACGGAAAGCGCCGCTGGCTCATGTCGGTAGGCGGTGCCGGCGCTCAGAAGGAGATCTTTGTTGCAATAATAAAGAAGCTGCTTCCCGACATAGCGAAAGGCGATGCGGTGCTGTTCGTAAATGTGGGCGATCACCGCAATGTCTGGGACGCTCTCATCAGCGAGATCCCGCAGATGCGCAGCCTTGTGGTCGAGCATTTCGACGATTTCGATGAGACGAAAAAGTTCACCGAATACGCGTACAACAGCGAAGTAAAGGGGATCCACGCGTTCTGTCATTCCGACATTTTTGCTGCAGTTTACTCCACGAATCTGCTCATGCGCTGTTCCGACGTTCTCATCACGAAGCCGAGCGAGCTTGCATTCTACCCGATACCGAAGCTTATGATAAAGCGTGTCGGCGGTCATGAAGCGTGGGGAGCTGTCCGTGCGGCCGAGGTCGGAGACGGGACATACGAGGTGACTACTCCCGCAGAGACCTGCGCCATGATAGATCTCATTCAGCGCAACGGCGACATTATTGACATGATGTGCCGCAACATTCTTGCCGCCAACAAGATCGGCATTTACAAGGGTGCCTACCGCGTAGTCAAGCTTGCAGCCCGCCGCCGCTGAGTACGCCCTACGCTGGCGGGCTCCGCTCTGCACCCTCAGCGCGTCTGCGGACGCGCGTGTGGGGCTCTGCCCCACACCCCGCGGGGGAGAGAGAAAACCTTTTTTTGTAAAAAAAGGCTTTTCTCTCTCCCCTCGACCCCTCTCTCTTTCCAAAAAAACTTTAGTAGCTGCCGCGCTGAGTGAGACAGTATCTGCACAACATATAAAAACAGC
>JAGBMA010000151.1 GCA_017635095.1 Ruminiclostridium sp.
GAGAAAACCTTTTTTTGGAAAAAAAGGCTTTTCTCTCTCCCCTCGACCCCTCTCTCTTTCCAAAAAAACTTTAGCAGCTGCCGCGCTAAACGGGACAGTTTCTGCACAACATATAAAAACAGCAGACTCGAAAGTGACGAGTCTGCTGTATCTTTTGGTTGTGTATAAACTATCGGGTAAATCGCGGCAGCTTCGGGTGCAGGGCTTGCCCTGCCGCCAGGCTCGGGGCGGCGTAAGCCCCGAAACCGTCTGTTAAGACGCGCGGGAGCGCCGGACACGGGGCGTGGGGCGGAGCCCCACACGCGCGGGAGCGCCGGACTGACGGGGACGTGGGGCGGAGCCCCACGGCACTATGTACCTTGCTTTCGGGTGCCGGACATGAGCCGGAAAAGCCATGCGAATGCCTTAGGGCTCTTCATAACAAATACTTTCATAAAAGCCTCCTACCTGCAATTATTGACGAGAAGCAGACCCGCACCCACAAGTGCGGCTGCAAGAAAGATAAGCAGGAAGCGATACGACAGAAAACAAAGCCATACTGCACCAACGGTTATAAGGATTACTGCTGCCGCGCACAGTACGCAGTTCGGTCTCCGTCTCCTGCAGCGCATTCCCGCTCACCTCCCTTTCTTCACTCCATACAGTCTATTCCTGCCGCCGGAAAGTGTTACAAAAACAAAAACGGACAGCCCGTGCGCGCCGGCTGCCCGTTTGGCTACTGTATTTTTTCGAGATCTTTGCGAAGCCGCTTTATTATGCGCTTTTCAAGGCGCGAGATGTAGCTCTGGGATATCCCGATAAGATCCGCCACCTCTTTCTGAGTCATCTCCCTGCCGTCAATAAGCCCGAACCGCTTCTCCATTATAAACCGCTCCCGCTCGGGAAGCTTCGCCACCGATTCGAGCAGCAGCTTCTTCTCTGCCTCGTTCTCGATGTTCTCGTTCACAACATCGTCCTCCGTCCCGAGAACGTCCGATAAAAGCAGCTCGTTCCCGTCCCAGTCTATGTTCAGCGGCTCTTCTATAGATATCTCCGAACGGTACTGGTTCGCCTTGCGGAGAAACATCAGTATCTCGTTTTCGATGCAGCGTGACGCGTAAGTTGCAAGCTTTATGTTCTTGTCGGGGCTGAAAGTGTTGACAGCCTTGATAAGCCCGATAGTTCCGATAGATATGAGATCTTCTATGCCTATGCCCGTGGATTCAAACTTCTTGGCTATGTAAACTACGAGCCGCAGATTGTGCGTTATGAGCATTTCCCGCGCTGCATCTGAATCCTGCCGCAGCCCCTCGAACGCTTCTTCTTCCTCCTCCTTTGTGAGCGGCGCGGGCAGATTGTCCGAACCGTTGATGTAGTAGATCCCGCTTACCCTGCGCCTTGACATTATCCGGCGGATAAGTTCGTTGATCTTTACCGTTGTGTTCATTTTCCTTCTCCTTTACATCAGAAGCTTCGCCGGTATGACCGCGTCGAAGCCGTCATTCTCAAACGCGCCGCTCACTCCGATCAGCGCATCGAGCGTTATGCTCTCTCCCCGGAACAGCGCCGTCACTTTCCCGGGTCTGAACGCGGGTATCACGGCTCCGCCCGATGCAGTCCTCATAGGTATGAGCCGTATCCCGGAAACGTCGTCGGTGCAGCCCCGGAGGTACGCCGCGGCATTCTCCGGCATCACTTGACCGACCGCCTCAGCCCGACAGACGATCACAGGCCGTCCGGTGAGAAAGTCCCGCAGGTAATTCCCGCTGTCCGCCACGGCAGCCACTTCCGTGCTGCGCCCGTGATCTTCTATGGTGAGCAGTACCCTTTCATCTGCCTCGGGACTGTCTGTGAAACGCCGCAGCAAGGACAGCGCGCCGTAAATGACCGCGGACGATATCACGAGCACAAGCGCGGAAATGCTCATATATACATACCCGTTGGCAGAGAAAACGATATCGCTCCCGGTAAGCTCATGGATAAGCACCGCAGCCCCGCATATCAGCATACTAACGGCAATGCTGACAAACGAACGCAGCGCAAGCAGCCGGAAGCTCCCGAAGCCGAATGCCGCAAGCACAGTTATGACCGTGAGCGCGGCTTTGAGCAGAAGCGAAGTGACCATGCCCGCCCCGAGCATTGCCGCCAGCGATGCAAACCCGCCGAACACCGACGCGAGCGCCGTTCTTCTGAACGTTATCCGCGTGTGCAGTATCCGTGAGACTGCACGAAGAGTAAAGTAGGTTATGTAAATGTTCAGTATGATAAGTACGTCAATATATACCGTCATAGCTCAAACCGCACTTTTCCGTGTCTTTGATATGATTATATCACTGCAGGCGTGAGAAAAATGTCAAAACGCGGGCGCAAATAAGCTGTTATTTTTGCGGAAATGAACAAAAATAAGTTTTTTTCGGAAAATCCTGCCAAAAAGCTAAAGTTTTTTTGCAGTCCTGACGATATAACATATGGATAAATATGTTTGATTCCGGAAGGAGTGATATATATGAGTAACCTCAATTTTAACTACGGCTCACTTCAAAGCCTTTCAACAGCACAGAAAACAGAGTTTGCACTCAGCAACGTCAAGCAGTCCGGCGACGATGACGTTAATCTCAATCAGAGCATTTTCAAGGCGTACCTCGAAACTCTGAAAGAGAAATCCGACGAAGCGACCAAAAAGACGCTCCAGCAGCTCCAGAACACCCCGATAAGCGCAGTCGGCAGACTTTTCGGCGATCTTCAGGTCAATTCTGTCGAGCAGGTCGGCAAGATCTTCGACGATCTGCGCATAAAGCCCACCGACGAGGTCGATTCGATACTCGGCGCAATGCGCACAAAAGTCTCGGAGCAGATCCAGAAGGCTGCGGAGACAAAGGCTGCCAAAGCCGATCCGGCTTCCAAGGCTGAAAAGGCTGAGGAGAAAGAGAACTACCTGCAGAAGTTCATCAGAACATCTACAGAAAAGCTTTCAAAGACGAACGACGAGCTCTACAAGAAGTCCGAGGATCTTTCTGCTTCCGCATCGAGCCTCAAGGAGGCGGTCAAGCGCGATGAGACTACCGGCGAGCGCAACAGGGACGAGATGGACAGAGCGGCGGAGGATTTCGTAAGCCGCTACAACACTTTTGCAGACACGGTCAAAGCTTCCCAGAACAACACCGTGAACGGCAAGTCTAAATTCATCGACGATATGCTTGATGCATACAGCTCACGCCTCGAAAAGGTAGGCATCACCAAGAACGATGACGGAAAGCTCGAACTTGACACGAACAAGCTCAACTCTGCTTCCGACCGCGATCTCGAAAAAGCATTCGAGAAAGACGATTCTTTCGCCGAATTCATTGACGCTCAGGCCAAGCAGCTCTCCGCTTATGCCCAGACCGATCTTTACCAGAACGCCAGCGCATACACCGATGCCGGCAACATCACTCAGGTCTCCAACATCAGCGGTTCCTATTTCAATATGCTCGGCTGACCGGCGCGTCTGCGGACGCGCTGTCTTCGCAGACGGCGCTGGGGCTACGCGCCCCCGTCCCGCGGCAGGGCAAGCCCTGCACCTGCAGCTGCCGCGCTAAGCGAGACAGTAATCTGCACAACATACAAAAACAGCAGACCCGAATGTAACGAGTCTGCTGTATCTTTTTGTTGTGTATAAACTATCGTGTAAATCGCGACAGCTTCGGGTGCAGGGCTTGCCCTGCCGCGGGGTTCGGGGCGGCGTAAGCCCCGAAACCGTCTGTTAAGACGCGCGTGAGCGCCGGACACGCCGCCCGCGTAGGGCAACCGGGCTCAAAGGAGAGATTCGCCTTTGCCCATTACAGCGATGTCAACGGCAGTCGCGTCTTCGAGGTGGAAGACAGCGAGCTTGTTGCCGGTCTTTTCGTTGTAGATCTCTTCGAGGTGAGCTGAGGAGATCATCTGCTGAGCGTACTTGGGATCGTCTTCAAATACAGCCTTGCCGGTGTATCTGAGCCAGTGCCCGTTGCTCTTGCACGCGGCGATCTCAACGCGGGGCTCAGCTCTGAGCTGCTTGTAAACATCTTTGAACTCACCTACGCCGAACATCACCTTGCCGTCGGCTTCAATGTGAGCTCCGAGCGGGCGGAGCTTCGGCTGACCGTTATCCACGGTAGCTAGGAAGAACACGCCTGCTTCGGTAAGGAAATCACTTATTCTGCTCATGAACGCCGCCTTATGAATTCTTCTTCTTCCATGCAGCGTAACCCTGCATAAGGCTTGTCGGCCAGCTTCTGCCTGCCCACTTGCCGCCGTTTACCTTGTAGTAATATGTGAAGTAGAGCGGGCTCTTGTTCACATAAGCCTTGGAGGTATTGATCTTAGCGGATTCGCCGCTGCGGAGTTCTCTTGTGAAGAGGACGAATCTTGTGTCAACGTCAGCGCCGAAGGGATAGAAGCAGGTGGAAAGTGTAAGGAACTTATCGCCGTACTTGATATCAACAGCGGGGTTGTAGAATACGCTTCTGTCGAATACATTCTCGAAGTACTTGTAGAATGTGCCTTCGGTTTTGAAGTTCTGAGCGGTATGGTACTTGAATACCGAGCCGTGCTTCTTGTCTGTGTTTACGAACATACCTGCAAATACAACGTAAGTGCTTGTTCCGCCGTATGCAGACTCATAAGTGATAGTCGGGTGGTTGAGGTAGAAGTTGAGGCTTCCGTATCTTGCGGGATAGTAGTTTGTGATCTTTGCAAGGCCAACGCCTGTGCGGATATTATGACCGTAAACAACGAGGTTGTCAGGACGCTGTTTTGCAGTGACCTTTACATGATAATCCGCAAATGTGGTGCCGACCTTGGTGGGGTCATAAGCGCCGTAGAAGTCATGTGTGAGGTAGAATCTGTTGTCTGTAGCCTGAACTACGGGGAAGTCGATAGGAGTATCCTTGATGGTGAGCCAGCCGATGAAGTCTGTGCTGAGCTTCTTCATATACTCGATATCATGCTTGATAGCGTACTTCTTTGTACCGTAACGGTAACCGCAAACGTGCTCCTTCGCAGCAACAGCGGCGCTTGTAGCGGAAGTAGCGCCCTTTGTGAGCTTAGCGGAGACTGCCGAACTCTGCATTTGTTCCTTGACATCGCCGTTCTTCTTTATAAGTGCAGCAACCTTGAACTTATATGTGCCGGCGGGGAGGTTCTTGAATGTGAACTTTGTGCCGGTGATATTCTTATATGTCTTGTACTGCTTTGTTACCGAATCGTAAATGAGTATGCGGTAGCCTGCAGCGCCGGTTACTTTCTTCCATGTGAGCTTGATAGCGGTAGCGGAAGTTGTGGCCTTGAAGTTAGCGGGAGCGGAAAGCTTTGTGGTGACAGACTGTGCATTGGACTGGGTCTGTTCAACGAGCTTGCTTCCGGACTTTACGAGAGCAGCGATCTTGAATCGGTATGTAGTGCCTGCCTTGAGTCCCGAAACCGTGCAGCTTGTACCGCTTACATTCTTGTACTTGACGAACTTCTTTGTCTTGGTGTTGTACGCATAAACTCTGTAACCGCTGGCACCCTTTACCTTGCTCCATTTGAGCTTGATCGACTTATCCTTGATAGTGGCAGTGATCGTCTTGGGTGCTGCAAGCTTTGTAGCGGCGCTTGCAGTGACGGTAAGCGGTTCTGCGATCTGGGGAGCGGCTGAGAACGCCATGATACCGGCGAGGAGCGCGCCCAGAACTCTCATTCTCATCTTCATATCATATATCCTTTCGCCTGCGGCATTAGCCGCGAATGAACTTCTTCTGCCGCCTCAAAGGGTGACAGTGATATTATTATACCACAAAATCATCACGTTGTCATCACCTCAGCCAAAAAATTATTGAAAATTTAACAGCCGTTTTTTATGCAATTTGCCAACTGCAGCAAAAAACACGGCAGATTGTAACATTTCTGTTACCTTCTGCCGCGTTGTATTGCAAATCACATCATCAATACGCCTTGCCCCAGTAAACCATGTGCTTTGCGGGCTTTCCGCAGCACACGCACTTGTCGGAGAGCTGCTCCTGGTCGAAGGGTATGCAGCGGGAACCGACGCCGGTCTTAGCCTTTACCTCGTCCTCGCAGGCTTCCTCACCGCACCACATAGCCTTAACGAAGCCGTCGCCCTTTTCTTCGAGCACTTTTATGATCTCGTCTATGCTCGTGCACGCGTATGTGCGTCTCTCACGGTTCTCAAGAGCCTTTTGGTAAAGTCCGTCGTGTACAGCCTGAAGCTTCTCCGCCGTTGCCTTTTCGAGGTCTTCGAGCTTCACGAAGCTCTTTTCGCTGTTGTGACGGGTAACGATGACACACTGGTCATTCTCTATATCCTTGGGTCCGATCTCTATACGCACCGGAACGCCCTTCATCTCATATTCCGCGTACTTCCAGCCCGGCGAGTTCTCGCTGTCGTCGAGCTTTACGCGAAGTCCTGCTTTCCTGAGCCTGTCGCGGAGCTCCCCGGCCTTTTCGAGAACGCCCTCCTTGTGCTGTGCCACGGGAATGATCACAGCCTGTATGGGAGCGACCGCCGGCGGGAGAGCAAGACCGCTGTTATCGCCGTGAGTCATGATTATAGCGCCGATAAGACGTGTTGTCATGCCCCAGCTCGTCTGGTGAGGATATGTGAGCTGGTTGTCCTTGTTGGCGTACTGAATATCGAAAGCTTTTGCGAAACCGTCGCCGAAATAGTGGGAGGTGCCCGCCTGGAGCGCTTTTCCGTCGTGCATGAGGGCTTCGATAGCATATGTGGCTACCGCGCCGGCGAACTTGTCGCTCTCGGTCTTTCTTCCCTTTACCACCGGTATAGCAAGGGACTCCTCACAGAACTGAGCATAAAGATTAAGCATACGCTCTGTCTCTTCAACAGCTTCCTCGGCGGTAGCGTGTATCGTATGACCTTCCTGCCAGAGAAACTCTCTTGAACGCAGGAACGGTCTTGTGGTCTTTTCCCAGCGTACAACGTTCACCCACTGGTTGTAGAGCTTCGGGAGATCGCGGTAAGAATGCACCACGTTCTTGTAATGCTCGCAGAAGAGGGTCTCCGAGGTCGGACGCACACAGAGGCGCTCTTCAAGCTTTTCACTTCCGCCCATAGTTACCCACGCGCATTCCGGCGCAAATCCCTCAACGTGATCCTTTTCCTTTTCGAGCAGGCTCTCGGGAATGAACATAGGCATACAAACATTCTCATGGCCGGTCTCCTTGAACATACCGTCGAGAATGCGCTGGATATTCTCCCAGATCGCGTAGCCATAGGGACGTATCGCCATGCAGCCCTTTACGCTCGTGTACTCTATGAGCTCGGCTTTCTTGACTATGTCGGTGTACCACTGGGCGAAATCCTCGTCCATAGAGGTGATCGCATTCACCATTTTCTTATCTGCCATTTTGATTTCCTCCGGATCATAATGAAAAATTATCCTGTTTATTATATACTATTTTTTATGATTTTGCAATACCCTTACAGCAAATATTTGCATTATGAGACATTTTGCGGCAAAATCGTCAAAGACTTGACAGCAGTTTTATTTTGTGGTATAATGTCATCTGAACAACAATATATTGTGCATAATGCATTACTAAGGAAGTCTGAAATGTCTGACGCATTCAAGAAAACCTCTCTCCTCGCTGCCGCAGCTCTTATACTCGGCTCCTGCAGTTCCCCTGCACCCGAGGTCGTCGGTCACGGTCTTGACGGCGCAGAACACTCTCAGGTGCTCTACACCGTTCATTCCCAGCCCCTCGACGCGATACAGGAAGAAACTGTAACAGCAGAGGCTGTTGAGCTGCCGGAGGAAACTACTGCTGCCGAAGCTGTCCCGATCTCCGAGGTGTTCTTCACCGGTGGAGCTGATGAGACCACAGCCGCGGAGACTGTACCGACAAGCACAAATTCATATATGCTCGCGCTTTCGTCGAGCACGAAGAATTACACCTACGAGTACCAGAAGTCCAACGGTTCCATGACCATTCTCGGTCCGAACCTCATCTACATAGGCGAAAGCTTTGATTTCAGCTGCGCATACCCCGAAGCCGACGAGAAAACCGAAATAACATGGTCAGTGCTCGGAAGTTCCGGAAAAGTCGATAATGACGGCATTTTCACAGCGCTCTCGAAGTCGGTCTGCACCCTCGTTGCAACCGATAAAAAGACCGGCACTTATGCCGCAATGCGTGTACACTGCATCGAAACGGCTGACGATGTGGACTTTATCCCCCTCGTCAACAATATCCCGATAGCCAACAAGACTTATCCCCTGCCGAAGGATTACGATCCCGGACTTGACCCTTCCGCGAGGGCATCTTTCCTGAGAATGCAGGCGGACGCGAAGGCGCAGGGTCTCAACATTTTCCCGATATCGGCGTACCGCTCCTACAGCTACCAGAAGCAGGTCTATGCAGGCTGGGTAAAGATGTACGGAACAGATGCCGACCTTATCTCCGCCCGCCCCGGTCATTCGGAGCACCAGCTCGGTCTTGCAATAGACGTGAATTCTGCGGAATACGCTTTTGCGGAAACCGCCGAGGGCAAGTGGCTCAAAGAGCACTGTGCGGAGTACGGATTCATACTGCGTTATCCGTCCCATGCGGCAAGGCAGTACACCGGGTACTCCTACGAACCGTGGCATATTCGCTATGTCGGTAAAACGCTTGCGGAATCGGTCAGCAAATCGGGAAAGACTCTTGAAGAGATACTTGGCATAAATTCTTATTACAGATGACGGAGGTGAGCGTAGTGTCAGAGATATTCTCACGCACAAGGCTTATCTTCGGCGATGACGCAATGGCAAAGCTGAAAGCCGCCCGCGTCGCCGTGTTCGGAGCCGGCGGTGTGGGCGGCTATATTATTGAAGCTCTCGCGAGAAGCGGCATAGGCGCAATTGACATCATAGACAAGGACATCGTCTCCGAGTCCAACATCAACCGCCAGATAATTGCGCTCCACAGCACGATCGGCCGGTACAAGGCCGATGTTGCCGCAGCCCGAGTCCACGACATTGCTCCGGACTGCGCCGTCACGGCTCACAAAGTGTTTTTTCTTCCGGAAACGAAAGGAATGTTTGACTTCAGCCGCTACGACTACATTGCCGACGCGGTAGATACAGTCACCGCGAAGCTTTCTCTGATCGAGTGTGCAGCCGCTTCCGGCGTACCGATAATATCGAGCATGGGTACCGGCAACAAAACGGATCCCACCCGCCTTGAAGTTGCAGACATTTACGAGACATCGGTTTGTCCACTTGCACGGGTAATGCGCGCCGAGTGCCGCAAGCGCGGCATAAAGTCGCTGAAAGTGGTGTACTCACGCGAAGAACCGGTGAAGACCGGCGTCACCGACCCTGACACCGGCAAATCTGTCCCCGGCTCCACCGCCTTTGTCCCTTCCGCAGCCGGTCTTATCATCGCCTCTCAGATCTGCCTCGCGCTTTTGGGGCGCTGACGCGCGTGTGGGGCTCTGCCCCACGCCCCGGCGGGCTCCGCCCTGCACCCTCAGCGCGTCTGCGGACGCGCGTGTGGGGCTCTGCCCCACGCCCCGCGGGGGAGAGAGAAAACCTTTTTTTGTAAAAAAAGGCTTTTCTCTCTCCCCTCGACCCCTCTCTCTTTCCAAAAAAACTTTAGTAGCTGCCGCGCTGAGTGAGACAGTTTCTGCGCAAAACGTGAAAAACAGCAGACCCGTTACTTTCAGGTCTGCTGTATCTTTTTGTTGTGTATAAACTGTCGGGTAAAACGCGACAGCTACGGGTGCAGGGCTTGCCCTGCCGCGGGGCTCGGGGCGGCGTAAGCCCCGAAACCGTCTGTTAAGACGCGCGGGAGCGCCGGACTGACGGGGCGTGGGGCAGAGCCCCACACGCGCGAAAGCGCCGGACACGCTGCCCGCGCAGGGCGAAAAGGAGATCAGAAGACTTTGCTGGTGTCGCGGTCGTTTTTCTCGGAGAGCTCGTCGGCTCGGCGGAAGCCGGTGACAATGCCGCCGGTCACATCTATCCGATAGATTATGCAGTTCTCTATAGGCATACCCCAGACGCGGCTGCGCTCGGTCTCGCCGCAGAGATTCCACAGCATACTGCGGAGCGCTATACCATGAGTTGTCACAAGAATGTTTCCGGTGCTTTCGTCGGCTATGAGCCCGCGAAGAAATTTTCCTGTGCGGTCGGTAAGGCTCATGATACTCTCTACGCCCGCCGGAGGCGGAAC
This sequence comes from Ruminiclostridium sp., assembly GCA_017635095.1. Lineage (GTDB taxonomy): Bacteria > Bacillota > Clostridia > Oscillospirales > Ruminococcaceae > Ruminiclostridium_E. The sequence goes on from JAGBMA010000151.1 coordinate 10,171, forward strand.
TTCCTCGGGAGAGTGGATAAAAGCCCACATCTTCTCGTCGATCTCGCTGTAGGGCATACCCTCATAGCTTCCGAAATGCATCTCCGTCACGAGGGGCTCGACGATGACTTCTGCGCCGTCCGCTACTATCTGAGCAGTACGCAGAGCGCGCTTCAGCGGTGAAGAGTATATCCGGGCAAAACTTATCCCCGCCTTTTTCAGACGTGCCGCAGCCCGCCGCGCTTCTTCCTCGCCCGCCTCGTTGAGCTCACAGTCTATCTGACCCTGGAGCCGCTCTGCGCGGTTCATCTCTGTCTCTCCGTGGCGCATGAGAAATATTGCTCCGCTTTTCATTTTTCACGTCTCCTTCTGTGGGATAGCCTGCAGGCGGGAAACATATCCGTCCGCCGCAAGCCTTTCGTCAAGCTCATTTATGAGCCGCCGTTCAAGTTCCCGCTCCATGCCGGGAAGGCTGAAATTATCTGTCACCGCAAGAGCCTGATCCGTGAATAAGCGGGCTTTCTCCTTGTCATTCTCAACTCCGTAAGCATAGTACGCAAGTACACGCTTGGCATTCGCGTCGGGATCGGCCGCAAGTACGGAACGTATCCTGTCCATGAAGAAATGAGCCTGCTCAGGATCATACTCGAACCGCGAATAATAAAACACTACATCATAGTAATACCCCGTATCGGAGATCAGAAACGCCTTGTTCCTGAGATACGCCGCCGTCTCGTGGACCGGGAGATAAAGCCTGTCATACTGCCCCGTCCATAAAAGATGCATGATATAAAACCGATAATATCTTATCTTCGTTTTGTCGCTGCAGCCGGCAAAGGGAAGCTCCTGCACCGGGCGCATCATACTGTCGGGGAACGCTTCTCCCCTGCGGAACCGCGCAAACAGATCGTCGATATACCCTTCAAGCCCTTTCCGTTTTATGAAATGCGTTTTTATATGCACTACGACCTGAAGTACGCAAAGCGATATGAACTCGATAAAGACCCAGAGCATCACGGATCTCCAGTTCACCGGAAAGCCGTTTTCGGGAACCGAACGATATATCAGGAAAACTGCGGCAGTAAGAAGAAACTGGAATAAAAGAGTAAGTGTGTCAAACAGCAGTATCCGTGATCTGTTGTTTTCGGGAATAGGCTTATTCATATCATACTGCACGCCGAACTGCCACATCGGAGAAAACCTGCCGCGTGTACTCACCCATTTTCCGCCGTTCCTCGTGAAAATATTGCCCCAGAACGATACCACATATACAATAAGACCGAATGCGGGAGCAGCGATAAGAACGAACAGTATATGCAGGGCTTCATAAAGCTCAAGCCCCACGATCAATGCAATAAGCGTTGCCGGATATGTCATATTCTCTCTCCCTGTGCAGTCACGCCTGCTGCGGCTCCGACGGGACAGTGCCCATTCTCTGCCGGTACTCATTTTTGGGCATCGGCTTAGCGTAATAGTAGCCCTGTATCATGTCACAGCCCTGGGACGCGAGGAAATCCACCTGGTCGCGGACTTCAACGCCCTCAGCTACCGTGCGCATATTGAGGCTCTTGGCAAGTTTTATGGCTTCGGAAACGACTATCTCGCCCCTGCCGTTGTCATTGTCGCCGCGGAAGAACTCCGCATCGAGCTTCAGTACGTCAAGGGGCATATCCTTCAGCGAATTCAGCGACGAATAGCCGGAGCCGAAATCGTCCATGGATACCGCAAAACCGTATTCCTTGAGCTTTGCAATCGTGGAGATCATGGCTTTCTTGTCATCGAAGAAGGCACTCTCGGTCAGCTCTATCTCAATGAGATCATGGGGCGTGCCGACGCGGTCTATCATATCCCGTATCTGCTCGGCAAGATCGTTCTCTATGAAGTGAGCACGGGAAACGTTCACCGATACCGGAACACATTTCAATCCCATATCGAGCCACGCTTTCTGGTCTTTTGCGACGTGCTCTATCATGTAATGGTCGATCTCGGTTATGAAGCCGTTCTTCTCATATATCGGGATTATGCGGCCGGGCGGCACGAAACCGAACTCGGGGGACTGCCAGCGGATAAGAGCTTCTGCGCCCCGCAGTTCGTCGGTACGGGGATCGTACTTGGGCTGGTAATAGACCATGAACTCCTCGTTCGCAAGTGCCGACTCCTGGCGCTCCTGCACAAGATCCACCCACTTCTGATCCTCGACGAGTTTGTCATCAAAGAACGCTATGCCGGATTCATCTCCGGACTCAAGGGCAGAACGGGCGGTGCAGGCATTATTATATTCAAGTTCAAGATCGAGATTTTTTCTTCTGACCGGAACACCGCTCTTGTCGGGGGTCCCGTCGGGCTCTATGATAGTGATGCCGACCTGAAATGCGAACCGGTGGTCGCTGTCGATGGTGGAAAGCGAGGAGATAAGGCTCTCGACCCGCCGTTTAAGCGCGTCCTGGTCGGTAAATCTCATGACCACGGCAAAGTCCGACGAAGCGCAGTGTGCGTATATCTCTCTTTTATTTAGTGCAGCACCTATCGTCCTGTGAACGCGCACGAGCATCTGTTCGCCCTCCTCTATGGAGTGGCAGACAGTGAAGTTGCGGTAGTTCACGAAAACTATATTGAGCACGGCGTACCTGGCACTGTAGTTCTTCATTTTTTTCAGGAACTGCTGACCCTTGATGATGAACCACATCCAGTTATGGCCGCCGGTCACGATATCCGTGAAGAACACGTTAAGGGTGCGTCTGCGCCTTATGATACCGCTTATTATGTTAGATATCATTATTATAAACACCACAAGCGACAGAGCTGCGGCAACGATCCCTATGGTGCCGAAGAGATAAATGTCCTTGACATTGAACGTGATAAACGCTTTCACATTCATTACTCCGCCGGTCACGTCCGTCTGTATCCAGAACGGCAGATAAAGGATATCGGGGTTGTCCCTGATAGTGCTCAGGTCGAGGTCGTACTCCTCATCGTACCGATCTACTTCTTCCGACGCGGAAAATTCGCGCAGATCACCGAATACCGCAGGCAGATCTATCACAAGCCCGCCGTTGTTTCCGACCCGGAACGCGTTGGTCTTCTCATCGAATATCACCCGCACCTTTTCCGGTAACGTCGAAAGGGTGAGCGTACTTTCGTCACCGCTCATGGTGACCTCGCCGCTGCGGTGGATCTCGCGTCCGTCGGAAGATACTATCAGGTAACTGCGCCCGGACTCGTCCAGAAGCCCGTAGATATCATCGCTTCCGTCGGCAGATGCTTTTTCGTACATCTTCGACATATAGACAACGTCTCTGTATTCCTCGGAGATCTTCATATCTATAAGGTAATATATGAATGTGCTTATGAACAGACCTATGACTGCAGCAGCCATAAGGGACACTATAACGAACATCACTATGGATATCCACGCATGACTTTTCTTTATGCTGCGGAAACGCTTATCTTTAAGATTAGCCATCATTTCCCCTCCTGACGTATATCGTATGACTTATTATACCAAATATGGCGCGCAAAGTCAACCGTCCGGAGCCTGAGTGAATGCAAAAAGAAAAGTGAGATCAGGAAGTTCTCCCGATCTCACCGGCATTCATCTCATATATAACGTCCGCGTATCTCACCGCGTCCCTTTCATGGGTAACTATAAAGACCGCGGCGCCGCTCCGGGCTGCATCTTTCAGTATCCCGAGCACAAGTTCCGTGTTCTCGTCGTCAAGGTCGCAGGTGGGCTCGTCCGCAAATATCACCCCGGGCTTTCGCAGCATCGCCCGCGCTATCGCCATTCGCCGCAGCTCGCCGCCCGAAAGCTCCTCGGGTCGTGCCGTCTCAAGCTCCGCGATACCGAAACGCCCCATGAGCTCTCTCGCGGCGGGGTATGCCGCTTCAAGCTCCCGCCCTGTACCGCAGATCATATAGGAAAGGCAGATATTCCCAAGGACATCGAGGCTGTGTATCGCGGTCTGACCCTGCGGTATCACGCCTATGTTCGCGTTCCTGAACCGGGAGAGCTTCTCGTCGTCCATTGCGTAGATATCGTCGCCGTCGTACATGACTTTCCCGGACGTAGGTGTAAGAAGCCCCGCAAGCATATTGAGCAGGGTGCTCTTTCCGCTTCCCGAGCGCCCCATGAGCAGTGTGAGGCTGCCCTGTTCTATCGTGATGTCGAGCGGCTTTACGGCGACGAACCTGTTGGTCCCCCTGCCCTGACGGATAAATTCCTTGCAAACGCTTTGTGCAGTTATTTTCATCAGTTCTCCCCCCGCAATATGACTCCGGCATCTATCCGGCTTATGCGCCCGGCTGTCCACACAGCCGAGATCATTCCCCCGATCACCGATACTGCCAGGGCGAAAACTGCACATAAAGCGACAGCTCCCCCGTCCGGAAGCAGGAACGGAAGTCCGGTGCTCTCTTCGATAAGTCCGTTGAACGATATCATCATCAGCAGCCCTATGATGATCCCGACAGCGGCTCCCGCAAGCGTTATCATGAGCGCCTCGCTCATGACTATCCCCGCAAGCTTTTTCTTGGACGCTCCCGCTATGCGGAGCACAGCGAACTCCTTCTTCCGCTCGTTCACGCTCATGCGGAACGCAAGGAACAGCACCGCAAGCCCCAGCAACCACACCGCGCACATAAGCACGCCCACGATGTCGGACACGCCGGTAAGGCTGTCGGAGACTCCCGAGATCATATCCTTCGTTCTGAATGATTTCGTGCGGCGGACGTGCAGGTTAAGGTCGTTGAGCACCTCGTCCACCGGATAGCCGTCCGCGACCTTGATAAGGATACATGACACCACCCGGTCGGGATCTATGTCCGTAAACTCGTTCATTCCAAGCTCCACGGACGACGCAATAAGCTTCTTTATCGTGTTCAGATTGGTATAGACTGCGGTATCGAGGTCGGTGCCGGTCTTGTCAAGCTTCGCCGCCACATTGCATTCGACACCGTAGAATGTTATGGTGCTGCCCACGAATACACTGAGGTCATTGCCCACCACCACATCGAGATCTCCGAGCTCACGCCCGGCGCTTTTCCTTATCCACGGCGACACTGTGAAATCCGTCTCGGGATCGTAGCCTATGATCTGAAGAGGCACGGAGCAGCACCCCGCGCTTGCGGAGGCCAGATAGAGCTGGAACGAGATCTTCTCTATCCCCTCACGCTCCGCCGCCTTGTCGTAATACGACCTGTCCATGTAGAAGTAGCCCTTGCTGCCCTGCATCACGATATTCTCGAAATTCTGCTTCGATACCGCAGATGCGGGTACCGTCATTATATCCGCACCGAGACGCGCTTCAAGAGCACCGAGACCTGTGCGAAGGCTCGTGACCGTGAGAGTCCCGCAGACCACGGAAACTGCCATAAGAAACGTGAGTATAACAAGCGCAGCCGATCTTCCGGGGCGTCCGGTCACGTTCCTGAACGAAAGGCTTTCCGTGAGCTTCATCTGCTGCCGCCTTTCCTGCTCCTGAGCTTTATGATGACATCAACCAGCGCAGCCGCCGCAATAAGCACAGAAATGACTGTGACAGAGGGGCGGGTAACGGTATGGCAGTGCATATTCGTCATCATGCAGAGCCCCGAAAAAACGCCCGGGATAAGTGCTGTCACCGCCGCAGCCGGTATCACCGCCAGCGACAGTCCGAGCCGGACTTTCTCATCGCTTATCAGCAGTATCATCACGGATATGCAGGACAGGACGATACCCGACGCAAAAACCGCCTGCTCCGCCCAGTGGCACGCCATCCACGAGCCGTCCTCCTTAGGCCCGCAGGCTGCAAACACGGTCTTTACCCCGATCGTAAGGAACAGGCTCAGCGCCGTGAGTACTATGCCCGCCCAGCGTTGTTTCAGTATTTTCATAGCTTTCTCCTTTCACAGACAGAAGTCTTCGTCGGACACAGGGTACTTTTCAAGGAACTCCTCCGTGCAGTACTCCGGATCCCGTATATGATCCCGGCCGAACTCTGACTCCCCTTTGAGGAACCGGGTATCGGTGCCGGTAAGATCGTCCCATGTCGCGTCTATGTTGTAGTATTTGTCCCCTATGCGCACTATGTTCCACGCGTGATACTCGGAAGTGCCGCTCTCACGCACCGCGTTACCGGTGATAATACGGGCGTCAAGCCCCGCCTCACGCAGAAGCCGGTACATAAGCACGCTGTAGCCCTGGCATGACGCGGCGCCGTTGATAAGCGCTCCGTAAGCGGTGGATTTAAGGTGGTAATGGGGCTTGTTCTTGTGCACCCTGTCATAGCTGACGCTTTCGCAGACGAGATCGTATATCGCCCGAGCCTTTTCCGCTTCGCTCATTCCGTCATGCACCGCGCCGGAAAGTACGCTTGTCACCCGCGCGTCCACCTCACGCTCCTGTGCGGGATCCGTAAAATACTGCGGGATCACGGTGACGGTGTAGGAGTAAGTCTCACCGTTCCGGGTGCTGCTGTAGTTAAGCTCATACCCGCCGTACTGGTGATAGATATAGTCGCCCTCGCAGGGATCGTCCGTTTCGGACATGGCGAACATCATCATCTCGCTCACCACAGCGGAGATGTCGCTCATATTGTCGCCGGAGGAGCTGTATTCTATGGTTATGGAACTGCATTTTTCCCTGAGTGCGCGCCGCACCGTATCTATGACGCTGTCGGCATTGCTGAAATAAAAGCTCAGGTCGCGGCGCACATCATAGTGACGTGTCTGCATCGAACAGCCGCTCAGCAGCATACACAGGGCTGCCGCCGCCGGGATCAGCCGGCGCTTCACTTTTTCCCCCGCGCTTTCCGCATCTTCCGCTTCCAGACTGCCGCGGCGTTTGAGTTTACGAGCAGCCTTTCGGTGTCTATACCCGCAGGGCATATGTTCTTACAGGACAGCGATTTTCCGCAGCCCCGGTAGAAATGCGCGTTATAAGCCTCACGGAGCCGCTGTGCATCGCCGGTACCGGCTTCGCTTATAAGGCGTGATGCCGGTGCGAGAGCTGCAGCCCCGAAAAACTCGCCCCCGGCATAAAAGTTCGGACAGACTTCGAGACAGCAGCCGCACTGAAGACACCGGGACGCGTCATACGCAGTCCCCGTTTCGTCCGCACCGGCGCTTTCAGTGAGCCATGCGCCAAGCTTCGCAAGAGCGTCGAACATGGCGCTCCTGTCCACCGTAAGATCGCGCACCACCGGGAATTTCCCCAGCGGCGCAAGCTTAATCACGCCTTTCGGATAATCATGCACTCTCGCATCGCAGGCGAGCCGGGGTCTTCCGTTTATCAGCATGGCGCAGGCACCGCATTTTTTCTGCTTACAGCTGCACTCCCAGCTTATCGGGTCATCTGCCGCCTGCTCCTCGTTTATACACTCAAGAAGCAGCGCCACCGTCGCCGCCGCGTCCGTCTCAACGGAAAACGTCTGCGTGCGCGTTTTTTCCGAAGCACTGTTCCGCCTTTGTATCTCAACCTTTACGATCATTTCTGCCGCCTTTCGGGTATCTCCTCAAACGTTATCTCCGTTTTTCCGCCTGACAACGCGCACACCGTAGTTTTCCGGTATTCGTCATCGGGCTCGGGGAAGTCCTCTCTGTAATGTGCGCCGCGGCTCTCTTTTCTTGCAAGCGCACTCGCAAGCATGGCAGAAGCCAGCTTTTTTCTCGCTTCGTCAACGGCGTTCCCGCAGTCGAGCCGTTCAGTTCCCGCAAGGGCGGCTTCGACAGTCTCCGCGTTCCGCACTATACCGAGCCCGCCGAGAAGCAGTTCACCGGTTCTCCGCACAAGTCCGGGAGCTGCACAGCAGGCGAACTCGTCGCTTCCCGTATATTCTTCAAAGGCGTCATCGGTCTGCTGAACGGCAGCGCTTTCCGCCGCCTTCATTCCCCCGAATACCGCGCCGAGCATGGAATTGCCGCCGAGACGGTTGGCTCCGTGGTAGATGCAAGCGCACTCCCCCGCCGCGTAAAGCCCGCTCATGCAGGTTCCGTGCCGCTCGTTCACATATATCCCGCCCATGAAGTAGTGTATCGCAGGCGCGACCTGCACCGGCACATTCTTCGGATCGATCGGCAGGTAGCTCATTATCTCGCTCCGGAGATCGGAAAGTCGGTTCTCCCAGACTTCCCCAGAAAGACCGGTCATGTCAAGGTATGTTTCCCTCCCCGCCCGCTTCTCAAAGAACATCTCCCTTGATATAACGTCCCGGGGCATAAGGTTTTTCAGCGTAGGATAGCGTTCTTCCATGAAGTAGCTGCGGCTTCCGTCAAGCTCCGAAAAAAGCCTTCCTCCCTCGCCCCTCGCCGCTTCGCTCACAAGACAGCGCTTTCCGGGTATCGCTATGGAAGTCGGGTGATACTGTATCATCTCAAGGTTCGCGAACTTTACCCCCTGTGCGAACATCACCGCCGCGGGGCTTCCGGAATTGGTGACGGTACCGGTGGTGACAGACGGGAAGAACCCGTTGAGCCCGCCGAGAGCAGCTATAACCGAGCCGCCGCAGTCATAAAGCCTTCCGGTGAATTCGTCCTTTATGCGGACGCCTGTGCAGCCGCAGTTACCGGTAAGAAGCCGCACGAATGTATGGTGAGGGAAACGGGCTACGAGCCTCTTTTCCTCATATTTCCTGACCTCGTCGATAAGCGCGGTCATTATCATTTTTCCCGTACTGCTTTGGGCAAAGGCGGTACGCTTCTTCTTCTGACCGCCGAAACTGCGGAGCATAAGGCTCCCGTCTCCGTTGCGGCTGAAAGGGACACCGAGAGACGCAAGTTTCATCACAACCCCGGGGGCGCCGGACGTGAGAGACTGCACCGCATTCGGGTCGGCAAGAAAGGCCCCGCCTTTCATGGTCTCCTCGAAATGGAGCTCAGCGGTATCCCCTTCGCCCATAGTATCGAGCGCCGCGTTTATTCCGCCCTCGGCAAGAACAGACTGTGCACGCTCGGAAGGCTGAGCGGATATGAGCCTGCACTTTATCCCCCGCTCCGCAAGAGTGAGCGCGGCAGAAAGTCCCGCAAGTCCGGCACCGACAATGTTTATCATAACAGCCACCTCACACGCTCCACCTGATGAAATAGACAACGAATGCAGCTCCCGATACAAGGAGCAGCAGCGACAGGATAAATGCCGCATCGGTGATGAACTCGCCGATGCTCCTCGCTCCGAGCGCCAGCATCAGCGGACGGATATTCGTTACGACGTGCACCAGCACAGACAGCACAAGGAGCAGCGAACTTACGAGCTGAGGCACATCGAACAGGTTAAGCCGGAAAGCTCCGTCACCGCTTCCGAGGAAGATGATGACATGGGACGCGATGAAAAGCATTATCGCAAACCCGCTTATCCTGCGGATCCAGAAAAGCTTGTTCTCGCGGAGATACCCTTTTCCCGACTTCTTCATTGCGGCAAGCGTGTCCACGGTAAGCTTTATGCCGATCACCGCGTGAAGGACTACCGCTCCCAGCATTAAGAACGCGTCGGCTTTCATGATGACGCTTCCGCCGGCGGAAGCACCGAAAAGCTGAAAACTGCCCGCGATGACGTGGAACAGAAACAGCGCCAGCACAGCCATACTAAGTATCGCGTTGAACTTTCTCACTCTGCACCTCCGTCCGTAACGCGGATCACATCGACATTCTTACCCTCGTACACCGACGAGATCCCGTAAGCCGCGGCGGCTTCGTCGGAGACTATCATCATATCGAACCTGCCGTTGTCCGCTTTCGATAATGCAAGGATCGGATCCGAGACAGTCACGGTCATCTGGTTCTCGGGAAGTCTCGACATGAAGCTCTGCGCCATTGTAAGCGCGCCCTCGTCGCCTTCAAGCGTTACACAGCCGATATCGTCAAATATGATCGCGAAATCGCCGCCGGAAAAAAACTCGTTCCATGCGGCAAGATCGCTCTCGCTTCTGTGACGGTCGCGGTTTATGAGGACGGTGTAGCTGCCGGAGGGTTTGTCAATGATGACCGACGCCGACGATACGGCATCTGTCCCGCTCACGAGCTTTGAGAAGCCGTCGGTGAACATGAACGGGACGATGAGCAGCAGTACCACTGCCGCCGCACACACCCCGATATGCTTCAGCGTCCTCACTTCTTCTCAGCCTGAGCAAGCGCCGCAGAAGCAGCCTCCTGGAACTGCTGATAGTTTATGGTGGCACCGCTTATGGCATCTACCGCATTCACGTCACCGGAAAGCACGAGCGCTTCCGCGTACTTATCGCAGGCTGCCACAGCTTTCTGAGCCTTATTGTAAAAATCCTTGTTGGCGATGCTTCCGGACTTCTTTCCGTACTCCTCACCTTTCTGAGTTCCGTCAAGCTCGTAAGTCGTGAATGTGCATTCCGTCACCGAGCCGCCGCTTATCGTAACGGACACTATGCCGTAGCCGTTACCCTCCTCCGAGCCGTCCTCACTGATATACTCGGAACTTCTTGCTTCATACGTCCCGTCGCTGTAAGATACGGGAGCTCCGCCGCAGCCGGCGAGGGAGACCGCGCACAATGCCGCGGCTGCAATTAAAATCTTCTTTTTCATGGCTTTATCCTCACTTATCAAATTTGATCTCGCCGGTGAAATTCTCGTTTATCGTTTCTTTATGCAGTTTTCCGTTGCGGAGGAATACCGTTCGCTGAGCGACTTCGGCAACTTCCGGGTCATGGGTGACGACGATGAGGGTCGTCCCCTCGTTGTGCAGCTTATGGAACAGATCGACAACGATCTTTTCGTTTGCGTCATCGAGGTTTCCGGTAGGCTCGTCGGCAAGGATTATCTCGGGATAGTTGATGAGGGCGCGGGCAACGCAGACTCTCTGCTGCTCACCGCCGGAAAGCTGGCTCGGAAGATGCTTTGCGCGGTCTGCAAGACCGACACGGTCAAGCGCTTCGAGGGCTTCTTTCTCATCGGGGACGCTGTGGTAATACTGCGCGAGCATAACGTTCTCTATCGCGGTAAGATAACCCACAAGGTGGAACTGCTGGAAGATAAGTCCTATCTTGTCGCGGCGGATCGTGGTAAGATTTTTCGAGCTCTCTTTGGATATATCCACCCCGTCGAGCAGGACCTCGCCTTTCGACGGCTTATCCATGCAGCCGATAATATTCATCATCGTGCTCTTTCCGGATCCGGAGGGTCCCATTATCGAGAGCCATTCGCCCTTTTCCACCTTTAAATTCACGTCGTCGAGCGCGTGAAGATCTCCGTAGATCTTGTAAATATTCTTTAATTCAAGTAAACTCATATCTTTCTCCGTTTCTCCCTTACAATTACGGGAGCAGTTACTTTTATCCGAATCGTAAGCATATCAAAGGATCCGCTCTGTGCACGTCATTCGCCCTTGAGCACGAGAGCCGGGTCGATCTGGGTGGCGCTCCGTATAGGAAGCAGACACGAAACACCTGTGACTGCAACGGACACAAGTATCGTCACCGGGACGATGAGCGGCATGAAGGTGATCGAGCTGCTGAACACATGAACGCTTACCTGCTGGGCGAAGATGAAGCCGAGGACAGAGCCGATAATTCCGCCGAGCCCGCCGAGGAGCATTCCCTCGCCCATGAACTCCTTTATGATACCGCCGTTGGAAGCGCCTATCGCCTTGCGCAGGCCTATCTCACGGCGGCGCTCGGTAACTACCGCGGTCATGGTGGTAGCAACACATATCATCGTCAGAGCGAGCACGACCACCGTGACCAGAAGCACAAGTGCCTGGAGCTTCGTGAGCACCGTTGTCTCCGACTCCGTCACACGCTTTACGAGCCGCGCGTCAAGAGCCTGCACCGACGAGCTTATCTTCTCCGCATACGACCTTAACTTGTCTGAATTGGCGGAAATGCTCAGTTCCGCAAGGTCGATCTCGCCGGACTTGCCGGTAAGCTGCTCAAGATCGGAAAGCTGGAGATAAACGTAGTCCTCCTCCGGACCGCCGGTCTCAAGAACGCCGGCTACCGTAAGATCAATTGTGTTGTCGAGGATCGTCTCGTCCTCGCTCCTGCCGTCAAATTCCGGGGTGTAGCTCACCGTTACCGTGTCGCCGACGAACAGACGGAACTGTTCGGAAAGGGACGCTCCGAGAAGAAGACTTCCCGTTCCCGAGGGATATTCCCCCTCCACCGACCAGTAGGGGCTCGTAAGTTTCGCCTGGGTAAGATCGGTGCCTGCCGCCATTACCGGAAGCTCATGTATCCTCACCGATTCGTACCGGTACGGCGTAACGCCGACGATATCCGCGCTTTCGATATACGATCTTCCGTCCTCGATATCGGCCTGTGTGAAGCTTCCGTCGGAAGGGGTGAAGATCATGTTCGCGCCGTAGTTTCGGAACTGTGCTCCCATTTGTCTCGGGACATCGTAATATATCGTAACGAGCCCCGAAAGTATCGTAGCGCCTATCGCTATGGAAAGCAGCGCCACAAGCATTCTCGACCGCCGTCTAATCAGAGATGCGGTTATCATGCGGAAATACATCTGTCTTTTTTTCATAACGCTTTCCCCTCCATTACTTTCCGTGCAGGACTTCCGCCGGACGCAGTCGGAGAAGCATTCTTATCGCCGGTATGCAGCCAGCAAGAGTTACAAGCAGCACCAGCACTGCCACTATCGGTATGACCACAGGTCTCATGGTTATAGCGGAGCCGAAGACCGTCTGACCGATGATCTGGGCAAAGCCCCAGCCCGCGAAAAATCCGACGGAACCGCCGACCGCGGCAGTCAGAAGTATCTCCGTGAGCACCAGCCCGGAGACCGAAGCGTTCTGCGCTCCGATAGCCTTCATCAGCCCCATTTCCGCGCTGCGCTCCATTACGCTGGCGGTGACGAGGTTACAGATACCGAGGGCTGCACCTATAAGGCTGAGTATGGTTATGAGCATCATCAGGAGCTCGGTCTTTTCAAGGATCGCACCTTCGGAATCCGCCACCTGGCGCACCGGCGCGGCAACGGAATCGGTGATGACCTCCTGTATCTGATAGCATATCGAGCTGGCGTAGGCTGTACAGTACCACGTTTCATACTGGGATATGGTAAGAGACTTGGGATCCTTTGCCGCCTTTATTGCAAGCTCGTTTTCCGGGGTCGTGATGGCGCTTACCTCGATGCTGTCGATCTTGCCGTCAAGTCCGCCGAGGGTCTGCGCCGTGTCCACGGGCATGAAGATCCTGTCGTCCTCTTCACCGCCGGCATCGAATATGCCGATGACTTCAAGCTGCATATCCGACGCTGCGCCGGCAACGTGAAAAGTATCGCCGGACTTCAGGCCGAGTCGCTGTGCAAGCGCGGTACCTACCATTGCGACATTGCGGCTTCCGGTAATCTGTTCGTCGAGCCACTTTCCGTCTGTCACTTCCCACCAGCTTCTCATGCTCGTCACGCCCGCGTCAAGCATCTCACCCGTGGGGAGCTCCATGTGGTGGTTGAACCAGGTGCCTACCGCGGAAGTTTCGCTCCCGTCGTCGAGAGTGACCTTCGCGTTTATGAACGGAGCATAGTCAACTATGTTGAATGCCCAGAATATCGTCTTTATCTTTCCGAGCTCGTCCTCACGCAGATAAGCCCCGGAAGTTCCTCCGTCCTCCACTTCATACAGCGAACTCAGCACCGAGCTTTCTTTCGGCATTACCGTTATGTTTGCACCGTAAGTCTTGAGCTCCTGATTGACCTTGTCGCCGACATCGAGCATGACGCTCAGCATTGCCGTGGCAAGGGACGAGCCGAGGGCTATGGTGAACGCGATCATGAGCATTTTCTTCCACTGTCTTACAAGCGTACCGAATATCATTCTGAAAAACACGGTCTGTCACATCCTTCCCTTGAACTCTTTCTCGTGCTCGAGAAGTCCGGATATCGGAACATAGATCGTTCCGTTTTCGATCCTGTAGTCTATGACTATCGGGTTGCAGCCGCCTTTGAAGCCTATCGTGTTGATGTTCATGACGACGTCGCAGAGCTTGCAGACTACCTGACCGTCCTTTTCGTAATAACCCGTTTCGCCGCATATATCACAGGCATCAAGTCCGATGCCGTAAGATGAGGAATTGGGCTTCTTTATGACGATGAAGCGTATCTCCTTGCCGCTCTCGGTATTGTAGCCGAAGCGGTGAAGATGACCGTCCTCGACCATTTCAAACGATACGCAGATATTCCCGTCTATCTCGGGGGCGTGCTCGACCGGCGAAAGCTCCACCGGCTTGTTGACGTAGGCTTTCACCACCGTCATGCAGAGCACCGAGACTATAAGGCAGGACAGGACTGTCGCAGACCAGCGCCTTATAACGAGCCACTTCTTCTTTATCTTGCGTTTCTGTGCAGGGTTGTCATAGGGCTCGTTCACCTTTAAACTCCGCGCCAGCAGTATCACCGGTATTATCGCCGCGATCACCATTGCCGCATAAATGAATACGTCGGCGTGGTTGGAGGAGAATTTCACTATACCGAAGAGGAACGAATTGGATTTCACAAAGCGCTTCGTGATAAGAACGTTGATGATGACAGTCACCTGTCTCACCGCGTTCGATAAAAGCGCAAGGGTCATTATCACAAACGCCTGGGTCTTCGTCAGACGAACGGCTCCCCTGTTCACCGCGATGCAGGTCAGGAGCACCAGCAGGAAACCGATGACCGCGCCTATCACCTTGAACAGCAGAGATGTGGAAACCACAGAGTTTTCGTTGAGCCAGATCGTATAGGGATATGCAAGAAAGTCCGGCAGAGCGTAGAGCATTCCGGCTGTCACTATCACCGTCAGCGCTGTGAGAGAGACTGCCGCGCCAACGCGCGGGAGCTTCTTCCTGAACGCCGTGAAAACGAAGAATAATATGAGGCAGAAAAGCGATACCGAGAATATCACAAGGTTGCACATCGAAGTATCGACTATCCTTGTCGCGTTTTTAAGTATCGCCATTACAACCGCGCTGAGCGCCCCGGCTCCGAGGCCGACGGCAACCGCGATCTTCCGCTTTACGGAATAGGCGAGACTTATGTACGCGAGTATCAGCGCTATATTTACAGCTGCCGTTACAAGCAGCTCAGTTGTCGAGATTATGTACTTTAGCAAGACCTTACCTCCCATGACAAAATATGTCTGTATGTTACAATGATCTATCTTGCAGGAATCAAATATTGTGCATTATGCACAGTCGGATAAAAATCCGTAAAAACGCGCGAAAGCGCTATGACGTACTTTGAGCATCAAAGTACAGCACAGCGCATTCCCGGAGCTCCGGCGGTACAGTTCCCGCTGTACCGCCGTACTCCGCCGGAGGATAAACTCCGGGCTATTGAAGAAAAGAATTACCACTCCTGCGGAACGTAATCCCAGCCGTTGTACTCAACGATGAGGTTGCCGTTTCCGAAGTAATCATCAAAGGATCCGCCGGGGCCTGTTTCCGCGTCTGTGTGGAGCAGGTAGCCGTTCTCCTCGGGGCTGTGGATCGTGAACTTGATGCTGTATGTGTCAGCGTTCGGGAGCTTTACGTTAGCGCCGTAGTGCGGGCCGTCGGAAGCGCTCATCTCCATGAATGTACCGGAAGCTGCGGTGCTGCCGTCGGAAGCTGTTACATCATAATCTACTGTGAGGTACGGTACCCAGTCACCTACGCCGAAGCCTACAGTATTCTCAAGAGCGGAGATATCAGCTTCAAGATGAATGTTGAAGTCTTCTGTGTTGCCGTTGCCGCCGGACATGGGAACGGGCTGGAAATAAACTGCGGATACGTTGAGGAAGCCTACTTCCTCGTCCTCGAAGATCGGGATCTCTGTGAAGCCTGCATCTTCTGCAGCCGCTGCAGCTTCTGTCTTTACCTCAGCCTCAGCAGCCGCTGCAGTTGTTGTGTTGTCTGCGGCGGTAGCAGCCACTGCAGTTGTTGTGTTGTTTGCGGCGGGAGCAGCTGTTGTGGTAGTTGCCGATGTGTTGTTGCCGCAGCCTGCAAGAGCAAGAGCAGCAACAGAGAGAGTTGCTATAAGAGCAGCTTTTCTTGTTGTCTTCATATTGTTGTTCCTCCAATAAATTTATTGCTGCGAATAAGATCGCGTGCTTGTATTTCCAAAAGCAGTTTTACTGCCATAGAAAACTTAGGTTTCAGCCTTTGCGGGCTTTTTTGTCTTTGTCTTTTCCTTTTTCTGTTTCGGCTTAGGGGCAAGTTCCGCCGCAAACTGTTCATCGGTCTCCGTAAGATAATGGATACCGTCCGCAATCCCGAGGAATAGCGGTATGAATGACCAGCAGAATACCATGTAAAGGATACCCTGACCGTATTTTCCGATGTAGAACTTGTGGATACCGAGGGCGCCGAAAACTATCGCAATGATTCCGGCTTCCTTACGGTTGTTCCTTTCCCACCTCGTCATAGCGAAGATGAGGAATGTTATGAGTATCAGTATGAGCTGAGGGATAAGCGTCTCAAGTACCGGGAACACTCCGAGGACCTGCAGCGTCTCATTGAACGGTATTATAGCCTGGAGCCACTCCGGCGAGGTCATATCTATCACATCACCCTCGATGAGCTCCTTGATGCCGGAGCCGAGGAAGGAGATCGACATGATGAACATGAGTATGCTCGTGCCGAGGAAGAACGGGCGTATCGGGAGCTTGACACTGAAGAAGCGTATCGCGATGAATACCGCCACGAGGACTATGCAGCCTGTTCCGAAACCGCCCCAGACATAACCTATGTCATCGGGCTCGGTGAGGTACTGCTGGTAGAAGAGTATGACTTCCGCACCCTCACGGAAAACTGCAAGGAATGCAGTGAACGCGAGCGTGAATACGCTTCCCGTTTCCGCAGAAGTCTTGATCTGGCCGTCGATGTATTTGTTCCATGTATCGGCCTCCGCTTTGGACACCATCCAGTTGCTGACATAGAAGAGTACAACAACTGCGATAAGAGCCGTAACGCCCTCGATGATCTCCTGGTTGGCTGTGTTCGCGAGCTTCCAGAGACTGAGCAGCCACGCGCACAGGAAACTTGCGGCGATCGCTGCGACGCAGCCGATATAGACGTGCTTGAGCTTGTCTTTGTTGCCGCTCTTTACAAGGTAGGCGATTATGGCGCCCACAACGAGTATCGCTTCAAGACCCTCGCGGACGATTATAAGGAAGCAGGCGCTGAATGTTGCGACTCCGCTTACCGCCGAAGAAGAAGTGTCCTCCGCAGCCGTCTCCGCCGTCTGTGCCGGGGAAGTTCCCGCCGGGACAGCCACAGAAGTGCTTGCGGTCTTTCTCGTGCCGTCGGCAGCGAACGCGCTCTCGCCGACATCTCCGAATCCGTCGAGATGATTGGCCTGAATGTGCAGTATCTCACTCAGCTTCACGAACTCAGCGACTACCGTTTCTTCGCCGAGATCCTTCTTTACAGCCTTTCTCGCGGTCTTGAACTGGAGCTCGGCCTTGCTGACCTCAGAGCCGGAGTAGCCGTTCACATATCTTTCAAAGCCGGAAGTTTCGTAATAATAGTTATAGATGTTGAGTGCGGGAGTATATGCCGCGTCCTTGTCGCCCGCCTTATACAGATTTATCGACGCTTCTATGCAGTCGTCAATGGCGTTCGCGACGGTATTCCACGTTCTTTCCGTGATGTTGTTGGCAGTCTTGTATTCCTCCCACGTCGCTATATAGCTCGTGCTTCCCTCCGCGCCCGCCGTGAATGCGAATGCTCCTGCGGCAGCCACGACCGCGCATATAAACGCTGTAAGCAGCACAGCCGCTTTAGCTGCAGCTAACCTTACCCTGCTCATTATCTCAGATACGCTCTCCTTTTACCCCTGCCGCAGTGCGTCCGGCGGTTAGTCGATTCTAACCCCGCGGTACAGCACGCCGGGTATTTTCTTTTGCAGCCCCACAAACCGCGGCCGCTTCAATTGTTAGCACATTCTAACTATATGGTGCACAGTTAATCCGCGCTAACTTTTTTGAACAAGACATAATATACCACAAGGCTCGGCATTTGTCAATAACGGTGACCCAAAATCGTATTATTTGATATATTTTTCCGCATGACCGCTAAGGCTTTTTGTTGAAATCAACAATTCCGGATCAAAACAGCAGTCCGTGCAGGCTGAATAAAAATCAAACGGCTTGTTGACAAGCGTTACGGCTTGTGATATATTATTACTGTTCATCAGGCCAATAAACTGTCAGGAAACGGAGCCATAATATGATAAAAGGATATACATGGGGATTTTACTCGGGAACAGGCGCTTTTGCCACAAAGGAAGCGGAACATTCGATGGAATACCTCGCATCTCTCGGGCTGAACTGGATATGCATACCCGTGAACTGCTTCCAGGAGGCTTTCTACTCGCTCAACGTCTTTTCCCTTTTCGGACGCACCCAGACGGACGACGAAGTGCGTTTCGCCGTGCGCAAGGCAAAGAAGCTCGGTCTTAAAGTGTGCCTTAAACCTATGGTGGACTGTCTCGACCGTTCGTGGCGTGCAAGGATAAACTTCCCTACGGAGTCGGACGAATACTGGAACAAGTGGTTCGGCTCATACACGCGGTTCATGCTGTACTACGCGAAGCTCGCCGAGGAAGAAGGCGCGGAGATGCTCTGCACCGGCTGCGAAATGGCGGGAATGGACTCACAGGAGAAGCATTGCAGAGAGCTTATCGCAAACGTCAGAAAGGTTTACGGCGGAATCGTCATGCACAATATAAACCACGGCGACGAGTTCAGGTTCCCGTGGCTCGCCGACGTTGATATCATCGGTATTTCAGCTTACTACCCCGTCTCGGAGAAAGACGACAACTCCATTGATACTATGCGCAGAAAATGGGCGGAGCACCGCGAGATGCTGAGAAAGTGCCATACCCATTATGACAGACCGATCATGTTCGCGGAGATCGGCGTGAGAAACGAGCGGGGCTGCACCATGTATCCGTGGGATTTCAGATACCGCCCGGAAATGCCATACGACGAACAGGAACAGGCGGATTTCTATCTCAGCGCAATGGAGACTATGTGGGACGAGCCCTATTTCCGCGGATTTTTCTGGTGGGACTGGAAGGCTGTGCTCCCGCCGCCGGAAAAGGCAAAGGAAAACAAGGATTTCACTATCTACGGCAAGAAAGCCGAAAGCGTGCTGAAAGAATGGTACACAAACAAGTGAACACAGCAAGAAGACCGGCGGTAGGATCTGCCGGTCTTTTTTTGCAGCTCACCCGCCGCCGTATCTGTCACAGCCTTACCGTTATCGTAAGACTTGTACCGTCCTTGCTCACCGCGTCGATCCTGCCGCCGTGCACCTGTACCACCGACTGTGCCATAGAAAGACCTATGCCGTAGCCCGGAGTGTCGCTGCTGTGGGAAGAATCCCCGCGGCGGAACCGGTCAAAAAGCTCCGGGTGGGCTCCTTTTTCCATATTTTCCGCGGTATTCTCGGATATGAGCAGCACCCGTCTTCCTTTCGCGGAAAGAGTGAACTTTATCCTGCCGCCCTCTGGCGTATATTTTACCGCGTTATCCGCAAGTATCGAGCACAGTTTCGCTATAAGGCTCCTGTCGCCTTTGTAGTATATGTCCGGGGCTATTTCCGTGCTCATCTCAATGCCCTTCTGCTCCGCCATGATCGTGAACGGGTCAAGTATCTCTTCCGCGGTCTCGGACAGCAGAAAGCTCTCGAAGTTCGGTTTTACGCTGCCTTCGTCCATTCTCGCCAGCGCCACGAGCTCCTTAGTGAGCCCCGCGAGCCGCTCGGTCTGGATGGCTATGCCCCGCGTCCACTTGCTTTCGCCCTGCTCCATTTCGATGACTTCGTTGCAGGAATTAATGACCGCAAGCGGGGTCTTGAGCTCGTGACCCGCGTTGGTTATGAATTTCTTCTGCTTCTCATAACTCTCCGCCACCGGCTTTATCACTAAGCCCGAAACGAAGAAGATCAGCACGGAGATCGCAGCCAGAGCGCCCACCGATACGAGCACGCTTATCATCAGAAAGTCGTTGAGGGATCGCATTGCGCGGGAACGGTCAACGAAAATGCAGAGGCTCCTGTCGCTTTTTTTCGTGATAAGATATTTGAAAGTCCCGGAGTAGCCGGTCTCGCGGCCTCCGGAAAGCGCTTCCCTCGCCATACCGAGAGCTTCTTCGGTACCGACGGCGGCGATCTTTCCGGTGTCTATCGAAACGGGATCCCCGTTGTCGCGCAGAACAGCCGTGAAGTATCTCGTTTCATAGGGTGTTTCCGCCGTCACAAAGCCGCGCTCGCCGAATCTGTGTTTCGGATCCTGCTGCATCTCGCCCTCCGGCGGTTTCGGCGGTGCGTCGGCATCGTCATCATCGCTGTCATCGTCGGTTTCATCGTCGGCTTCATCGTCCGTGTCATCATCGTCGTCGCTGCGGGACGAACCGGACGGCGGACGGATCCTGTCTCCTGTCATTCTAACGCCCTGACCGAAACTTCCGTTGTTGTCCGCAAGCAGTCCGAGCAGTTCGTCCGCTTCGTTATCGGAATTAAGATAGTTCGCGGCATTCATGACAGCCACGATTATTGCAAGAACGACAGCGACCGATATCACCGCCGCGATTATGAAATTTCTTCTGAGCTTCTTTATCATGGAACGATCCTCCGGTCTGCATCAATACGGATCAAACGCCGCAGCCCGCGGCTGAAGCAAATTCGCGCCCACTTTCACCCGAGCGCCACATCAAGTATCATCATAGCCGCGAAGCCTGCGGCAAAGGAAACCGTGCCGATATTGGAATGCTCGCCGGCAGACATCTCCGGGATAAGCTCCTCCACAACGACATATATCATAGCGCCTGCCGCAAAACTCAGCAGGTAAGGCATAGCGGGCACCACAAGCCCTGCGGCGGCTATCGTGAGCAGTGCCCCGAGAGGTTCGACCGCACCGGACAGCACTCCGGCGGCAAAGGCTTTCGGCTTGCTCATTCCCTCGGCTTTCAGGGGCATGGAGATTATCGCGCCCTCGGGAAAATTCTGTATCGCTATACCGAGTGCAAGAGCGAAAGCTCCTGCGGCAGTCATTCCGCTCCCGCCGTAGAGGATACCGGCATACACCACACCCACAGCCATGCCCTCGGGAATGTTGTGGAGCGTCACGGCAAGCAGCATCATTATGTTTTTCGGCAGTTTCGTCTTAGGCCCCTCGGATTCCTCGCTGTTCATGTGCATATGCGGTATCACCCGGTCAAGCAGCAGCAGGAACGCTATGCCGAGAAGGAACCCGACAGCGGCGGGTATGAAAGCGAGCCTGCCCATAGTCTCTTCACTCTGCTCAAGCGCGGGTATCAGCAGGCTCCAGACGCTCGCGGCGGTCATGACCCCCGCGGCAAACCCCGTAAGCAGGCGCTGGACCCCGAGACTTAGCGTATTTTTCATCGGGAATACGCACGCAGCGCCGAGCGACGTTCCGAGGAACGGTATCAGCAGCCCGTAAACAACTTCTTCCATATATCTGATCCTCTTTTCCGATGAGTAAACTTCATCTTACGACTGCATTATACCACATCTTCCCGCGCTTTTCAAGTCCGGCGGCAAAAACAGCTTGACTTTTGGGGCAGGTTGTGGTATATTTGTGTTAGCTGCAACTAATGGATACTGTGTATCTTTTCCGTCGCAGAACGGGAAAAATGCGCGGTCACATTAGCTTATACTAACTAAATTACATACTCAGAAAGGAAGATAAAAATGAGTGCATTGAAAAACATAGCTCTTCTCGCAGGAGGATTTCTTATCGGTACAGCAGGCGTAAAGATCCTCTCCTCAAAGGAAGCAAAGAAAGTGTACGCACATACCACGGCAGCCGTTATACGCGCGAAGGACTGTGTTATGACAGGGGTCACAAAGGTGCGCGAGGGCTGCGGCGACGTACTCGCGGAAGCACACGACATCAACGACAGGCGTGACAGCGACTGCTGCTGTGAAACGATCGAAGACGAAAGCGACGGCTGCGCGGACACCGGGGAATGTCCCGGAAATGAGGCGGACGAAAAGGAATGAAATGCCGTATCCTGCATGAATCACGCGGAAGGATAAGAGTGCATCTGCTCGGCGGGAAAATGGATCTCGCAAGAGCGGATATGCTCGAATACTATATGCGCTCAAAGCCGTTCGTAAGCGAAGTGAAAGTGTTCGACCGCACAGGCGATGCCGTAGTGGTATATTCGGGCTGCAGAAGCGATGTGATAACGGCATTCGCGCGGTTCTCATACTCCGATGAGAGCATAAAGGCGCTCGTACCGGAGCATACGGGAAGAGAGCTCGACCGGAAGTTTGAGGACAGGCTTATTTTCATGGCGGCAAAACGGTATCTGGCAAAGCTGATACTGCCCGCGCCCGTAAGATTCGCCATCGCGGTGATAAAATCTCTGAAATACATAGCGGAAGCGCTGAAAGTGCTGGCGAAAGGCAGGATAGAAGTTGCGGTGCTCGATGCAACGGCGATAGTCGTATCCCTGATACGCAGGGATATGGCGACCGCATCTTCGGTAATGTTCCTGCTGCAGCTCGGAGAACTGCTTGAGGACTGGACCCACAAGCGCTCGGTGGACGATCTTGCGAGGACCATGTCGCTTGGAATAGACAAGGTCTGGCTCATAACCGGCGGCACCGAAGTCCTTGTGCCGGTCAATGAGGTGAAGACGGGTGACGAGCTTGTTGTACGCACCGGAGGAGTGATACCCCTGGACGGGATCGTCCTCTCGGGAGAAGCCGAGGTGAACCAGGCTTCCATGACCGGAGAAGCCCTGCCGGTACACAAAAAAGAGGGAAGCTACGTCTATGCGGGAACAGTCGTAGAGGACGGATACTGCAGGATAAAGGTGGACAAAACAGCCGGGAGCGGCAAGTACGACCGCATCGTGAAGATGATAGAAGAGTCGGAAAAGCTCAAATCCGAAGCGGAGAGCAAAGCCTCGCACCTTGCGGATAAACTCGTCCCGTTCAGTCTCGGCGGCACCCTGCTGACGTACCTTATCACGCGTA
This sequence comes from Ruminiclostridium sp., assembly GCA_017635095.1. Taxonomy (GTDB): domain Bacteria; phylum Bacillota; class Clostridia; order Oscillospirales; family Ruminococcaceae; genus Ruminiclostridium_E. The sequence continues at coordinate 33,072 of JAGBMA010000151.1, forward strand.
ACGCAACCAAGGCGATATCCATTCTTATGGTGGATTTCTCCTGCGCACTGAAACTTGCTATGCCCATATCCGTCATCTCGGCTATGAGGGAATGCAGCACCTACGGCATTACCGTAAAGGGCGGAAAATTTCTCGAAGCCGTCGCGGAAGCGGACACTATCGTGTTCGACAAGACCGGCACCCTTACCCACGCTCAGCCCCGTGTTGCAAAGATCGTAACTTTCGGCTGGAACAGCGAAGCGGAATCCCTCCGGCTCGCCGCCTGTCTTGAAGAACATTTCCCTCACTCCATCGCCAACGCGGTCGTAAGGGAAGCGGAAGTGCGCGGGCTGCTCCACGAAGAGCGCCATTCGGCGGTGCAGTACGTTGTTGCCCACGGCATATCCAGCTCCATAGACGGAGAGAAAGCCGTTATCGGAAGCTACCACTTCGTATTCGAGGACGAATGCGCGATCGTACCGGACGGAGAAGAATACAAGCTCAATCTTCTCCCGGCGGAATACTCTCATCTTTATCTCGCGGTAGGCGGTAAGCTTGCGGCGGTGATCTGCATAGAAGACCCACTGCGGGAGGAAGCGGCCGGAGTGATATCGGAGCTTAAAAAGCTCGGCATCTCAAAGGCAGTGATGATGACCGGAGACAGCAAGCGCACAGCCGAAGCTGTGGCGGCAAAGGTCGGTATCGACGAGTTCTACCCGGAAGTTCTCCCGGAAGATAAGGCTGCCTTTATAAAACGTGAGCATGAAGCCGGAAGAACGGTGATAATGATAGGCGACGGGATCAATGACTCACCTGCTCTTTCCGAGGCGGACGCGGGTATCGCGATAAGCACCGGCGCCGCTATCGCCCGTGAGATCGCGGATATCACCGTGTCCGCAGACGATCTTGGCTGCCTTGTCACACTCAGGCGAATAAGCTGTGAACTTATGAAGCGCATAAGGCTCAACTACCGCACCATAATCGGCTTCAACTTCGGACTTATCGTTCTCGGAGCGGCAGGGATCCTTCCGCCCGCAGCATCGGCGTTCCTGCACAATTCCTCGACTGTCGCGATCGGCACGGCAAGTATGCGAAGCTACCTCGACAGGAGCGAAGAGACCGGCAAGAGGAAAATAACATGAATACTATACGGCAGCACCCGGCTTTGCGGAAGGGCTGCCGTATTTTTTTGAAAAAATAAAGAATTTGCTCTTGACAAAATAGCGGGAGCATGGTATAATTGCAGAGTAGTTAGCTTGCACTAACCAAAAGTTAGCATACACTTACCGATTTTTTCCCGTTTTTGCGGCAAGATAAGACTAAGATGTTTTCCGGAGGTAACAAAGATGTCGATGGACGAATACCGGAGTTTCTGCAAGAAGCTCGCATTCCACACTGCGCCTACGCTCCTCGGGATAAAATGTGCAAGTCTCGTGTCGCTTTCCTGCTCGGAGTTCGATCTCGGTATCCACCTTAAAATCTTCAACGAACGCGCGAGAGAACGGGGACTCAGGATACGCATTCTCCACAGATGCATGACAAGATGCGTACTTCTGGTGTACAGCGAGAAACAGCTCAGAAAGCGCCTCGGAGAGCCTGAGACCGCGGCTATGCTCAGGAACGAGGGCTACGATGCCGAAGGCGGACTTGAGGGAATGCTCGCTCATCTGTCGGAACGTATGTCGGACTGTGCATTCCCGCATGAGATAGGTCTTTTCCTCGACTACCCCGCCGAGGACGTGAAGGGCTTCATTGAAAACAACGGCGAGAATTACAAGCTGTGCGGATGCTGGAAAGTGTACGGCTCGGAGGAACGTGCAAAACGCACGTTCGAGGACTATGAAAAGTGCAGAACTTTTCTGTGCAATAAACTGAACGAGGGCTGGGATATGTACCGGGCTCTCAGAATTTCATGATCTCAGGAGGAACAGAAACATGGCAGCAGCAGTTATTTATTGGAGCGGAACAGGCAATACTGAGACTATGGCAAAAGCCGTAGCTGAGGGTGCCGGAGTTGAAGCAGTGAGCGTTTCGGATTTCAAGGGCAATGTCGCAGATTACACCGCTCTTGCTCTCGGAAGCCCCGCTATGGGCGACGAAGTGCTTGAAGAATCGGAGTTCGAGCCGTTCTTCGCAGGTATAGAGGGAAGCATAAGCGGCAAGAAGATCGCGCTCTTCGGTTCGTATGACTGGGGCGACGGTCAGTGGATGAGAACATGGGAGGACAGAGTAAAGGCAGCAGGTGCCGAACTCGTCGGCGGTGCCGGCATAATCTCCAACCTTGAGCCTTCCGACGATATCCTCGCCAAGTGCAAGGAAATCGGAAGCCAGCTTGCTTAACGGCAAGGACTTACCATGAGTGTAGTGGTTGTCGGCGGCAATGACCGCATGGCCGGAAAATACAAGGAGATCTGCGGGAACTACAGATGCAAGGCAAAGGTTTTCACGCAGATGCCGGCGGATTTTGAAAACAAGATCGGAACTCCGGATCTTGTGGTGATGTTCACAAACACCTGTTCCCACAAAATGGCAAATCAGGTGAACCGCAAAGCGGAAAAACACTGCTTCCCCGTGGCAAAGATCCACAACGCGAGCGTGAATGCGCTCAAAACAGTGCTCGAACAGTACTGTGACCGGTGAAACGGTCAATGATATACCTGTCATAGGGTCAACGCTCTCCGGCTGTCTGAACGGCGGCAAGGGGAGCGTTGATCTTATTGCATTTCCGGAGAAGGTGTGGTATAATAGAACTGCAAGAAAACGGAAAGGTGCTGCAATAATGAAAAAGACGATAAGAAACGAGATCTTTGAGTATATCGGAAAAAAGTACGGCGCGGAACCGGAATTTCCATGGCAGCGCTATCCGTCCTACGCCGTATTCAGGCATGAGGACAACAAGAAGTGGTTCGCCCTTATCATGAACATAAGCAGGGACAAACTCGGGCTCCGGAGCGAAGAAAAGACCGATGTGATAAACCTGAAACTCGGCGACCCGCTCCTCACCGACCTGCTCATTCAGGAGGACGGGATATTCCGCGGCTATCATATAAGCAGAGGGAACTGGATCTCCGTACTTCTCGACGGAACGGTAAAAGCCGACAGGGTGCGCGGACTCATCGACATGAGCTACACGGCCACCGCCTCGGCAAAGAAAAAGCAGGCGGAAAGACCTCCGAAAGAATGGATAATACCCGCAAATCCGAAATACTACGATATCGTGAACGCGTTCAACGACCGGGATATCATCGAATGGAAGCAAGGCAGGAGCATACGCACCGGCGATACTGTTTTCATGTATGTCGGAGCGCCGGTCTCCGCCGTCCTGTATAAGTGCAGCGTCACGGAGACGGGTATCCCTTACGGCTACAGTGACAGCAACATCACCATAGACAGCCTTATGCGCATAAAGCTCGTTAAGCGTTATCCGCCCGAGCTGTTCACATTCGGCAGACTGAACGACGAATTCGGGATATTTGCGGTAAGAGGTCCGCGAGGGATCCCAAATTCGCTCAGCACTGCCCTTAACGAGGAATAAAAAAGCTCCCGCCGGTACGGCATGACACCGTAACGGCGGGAGCGCTGTATTTTGCCGCAGCATCAGTCTTTCCCGAAATATTTCAGGCAGAGCATGGTAAGATCGTCGAACTGAGGAGCATCCTTCACGAAATCGTCCACCGCCTTCGCCACATTTCCGATGATATCTTCCGGGGTGCCGTCGGGAGATATATTGAGGGCATCTATGATCCTTTCCGTACCGAACATCTCCTCAGACGCGTTGGTCGCTTCCGCCGCGCCGTCCGTGTACACAAAGACGGCATCGCCCTTCCGGAGCTGCACCTCGTAGGAGCTGAATCTCACCCCGGGCATGGCGCCGAGCACCATTCCGTGCTTGTCTTTCATCAGCTCGAACCGCTCTCCTTTCCTGAACGCCGGGTACTCATGCCCCGCGTTAGAGCAGGTGAGCTTTCCCGTGCTTATCTCAAGAATACCGATCCATACGGTCACGAACATATCAAGTATATTCCGCTCGCATATGCGTTCATTCACAAAGGAAAGTATCTCCGAGGGTGATCCGCCGGAAACAGCCCGGAAGTCCAGCATGATCTTTGAAGACATCATAAACAGGGACGCGGGAACGCCCTTTCCGGAAACATCGGCTATAATGAGCGCAAGGTGATCGTCATCTATGAGGAAGTGGTCGTAGAAGTCTCCGCCGACTTCCTTTGCCGGGGTCATGGAAGCGAAGATATCAAACTCGGTGCGGTCGAGATATGCCGGGAAAGTGCTCGGGAGCGAGCCTTTCTGTATTTTTGCGGCAAGGTCGAGCTCAACGGAAACACGCTGTTTCTCTCCTTCAAGCCTGATGTTTTCTTCGGTATATCGGTCGATCTCCTCGGCAAGATGAGAGATATCCTCCGCAAGCACGCCGAACTCGTTTGCAGTCTCTATCCTGCTCATGCTTTCAACAACGGCTTCGCTGTCCTTGTTAACGATGTAACCGCGAACCGTTTTCTGTATCTCCGATACCGGCTTTATCGCGGTCCTTGAAAGGAAATGGAGAAACAGCACACCCGCGGCGGCCATAACTACGGATCCGAGAACGAGCATCAGCGTAAGGTTCTCCGTAAGCACCTTCTTGAACTCGCTCCAATCGTAAAGTATGCACACGGCATATTTCACTTCACCGCCGGTCTCGATCGGCGCATAGCCGACATAATAGCTGTCTCCGCCCACATTATCGACGATCTCATACTCGGTGGCGGAATACATACCGGAACGCATTCTTTCCACAGCCCTGTGTCCGCTTATGCTTATATCCATTTTGTCTCCGATGGAGCTCCTGTCGATGAGCACTTCGCCGTTTCCGCGGCAGATAATGTAGCCGCAGTTCTCTTCGGTTATATCAACAAGATAGAGACCGGTATAATTGAACTTGTACTGCTCTTCATTGTAATTTGCGGAAAGATAGCCGTAAAAATCATGGGCAAGGACGAGCTTTTCCACATCACTCGCGGAATTGAAATCCTCGACTGTAGGCATCACACCGGTTTCACTGTATATCTCTGTACCTACGGAATATTCTTCTTCCGTAAGATCTCTCGTCATGTCATTTTCATTTGCTTCCCAGTACTCGATGAATGTTGATATGATAGGTATATCTTCCACAAGATTCTTTACTCTTGTGAGATCACGGTCTATCATCTCATTTTTGGCGTTGAGGAACAATGTTGTAGTTCCCGTATAAACCACAATTCCGATGAGTATAACGAGTACCAGAAAGAATACGGCGGTTATCACGCCGACCTGTATAAGCAGCGTTTTGTTCTTCTTCATCAACATATCCTCCGGCAGCAAACAATATCCGCCTCTTACGGCATTTTACCGACCCTTCGCGGCACCGACCGGAGCCGGGTCATATCCGGCTTTACGGCGCGGAGCAGAAGGAGCTGCAGCATACACATTAACTTATTAATTATAGCATGATTTTTCCGCTGTTTCAAGCAGTTTTTGTCTATTGCCCGTGACCGTATTGGTCAAACGGCTTTTTTACTGCATACGATAGAGCAAGGTTCCCCTGTTTTCCTCAAACTATGCCGACGGTCTGTTCAGACGGAAGAATGAGCCGCAGAGTTTTATGCGGCGAACAGTAAAAAACAGGAAGACACCCTTTGCGGGCATCTTCCTGCTGCTGTTTACAGGCTATACTTAATGTCTGCTCATCAACCGCGAAAAGTCTTCATAGCGCAGCTTGAAGCAATTTTGTTCGTCCTAAGAACGAAATGAGCCTGACATCAGGCAATAACTGCCAAAAGGCAGTTATTGAGGACGCATTACTTACTTGCGCTTACGGGATATGAGGGCTGCCGCACCTGCGAATGCTGCAAGAGCGCCGGCGGCGAATATATCGTCCGCGCTGGTAGCGGGGTTACCGGAATCCACGGCTGCATCTACAGCGGACGGATCGTTTATGTTGAGCTTCAGAGCGCTGCTCTCGGTAACAAATCCGAGTGCGCATATTGTGCCGCCGTCGTTGTTGTGCACGGTGAAGGAAACTACGTTCTTGCCGTCAACGCCCGCTGCCGAAAGAAGCTCTCCGAGGTCAACGATCACAGTGTCGTTGTCGATCTCGCCCTCGTAGCTGATATTGTATGTCTTGCTGTTATTGTCGGAGGTGGTAAATGTGAAGCTGATATCGAGTCCGTCCAGAAGCGGCATCGCATAATTGATCTCAAGACCCGTCTCGTCAGCCATCGGGGATCCGACGAGCTCACCGAATATGCCGTTTGCATTATAGAGCTGAAGTCCGTCATCAGTCTCCTCGAAAGTTCCGTAATAAGCTTTTGCTCCGTCAAAGGTCGCGGCATCGGCGCCTTCGATCTTTATGAAGCGGTATGTGGTCGAGGTCTCATCATCATAAGATATAGTCACAAGGAAGTCCGAATCACCGAGAGGGATTATGGAAGCGGGTGAGTTGTCGTCCGCGCTCGCAAAATGGAACACGGCTTCAACGCCGTTCTGCTCAACGCTGAAAGGTATGCCGATACCGAGCAGCGGTGCGCTTGTATGACCTTCGGAAGCGCTGTCGAAAACGAAGTATGTGCCGAGCTGGTCAAATACATCGTTTTTCTCGGAGGAAATGTAGCCTGCATACACGCCCTCGGTGAGGAGACCCTCGGTCTCAACTTCAAATGTATCGGGATCTTCGTAGGGAAGAAGCTCGAATCTGTATGTATATGAATTGTCGTCCTCGGTCGTGAACGTTACATCAAAAATACCTGTGTCAACAGCCTTTACCGTAACGGGAGTGTTGTTGTCCGCGCTCGCAAAGTGGATAACGCCTGTACCGTCGCCGTTCTGTTCGATAGAGAACGGAAGTCCGAGCCCGGTGTCGGGCTTTGCCGTATGACCCTGTGTCTCGTCATCGAAGATGTAGTAGTCAGCGATCGTATCCTGACCCTCGCCGTAAGCTGCATACACTCCTTTGGTGATGATAACCTGCACCGCGTCTTCATCGGCGTAATTGTCATCTTCGCCGGAGAATGTCTCCGGATCGGCACCTGCAAGGAACACGAACTTATACGTCTTTGTATCGCCGCTCTCGTAGGTGAATGTCACCTCGAAATCGCCGCCGTCAAGCGCCTTTATCTCCGCCTTTGTGGTATCTTCAACACCGCCGAAATGGAACACCGACTCAGCGCCGTTCTGCTCTGCCGCGAAAGGCAGACCTATTCCCTTTCCGGGAGCAGATGTATGACCTGCGGTCTCATCCTCAAAGATGTAGTAATCGCCGAGATCATCAAACTTTCCGTCTCCGTCCTTATCCTCGTAGGCAGCATACACGCCCCTTGTTATTTTTGCGGAGCTTTCGCTTGCGGAAGCAGCAGTGTCATCTGCGTATGCAACCGCAGACAATGCGGAAGCAGCTATCATTGCGGATGCGATCACAGCACACATTATTCTTTTTTTCATAGAGAGTTACCTTCCTTTCATATTGACCGGACAGTATGACTTTACCGCACAACGGCATCTCAGCGCATTGTGCGGTATTTTATCAGTACTGCTCGATAGTTACAAACTCGATGCACGGATCGTTTATATCGTCCGTGATATAAAATCTTGCAACGTCCTGCAGATTTATGCTGTATGTGTCGATAAGTTCGGTGAGCTTTACAGGATATACTACTATATCGAACCCTCCGAGCATGGGAGCGGGAGCTATGCCGAGATCCTCAACGCTGTCTGTCTTTACTGTGTGGTCTGCGATTATGAGACCCTGGCTGTCAAGGAAGATGAAGTGGGATTCAAAGCCGTCCTTTGCAGCGTTTTTGTTGAGCTGGAGCATGAAGGCGTTGTTTCTGCCCGCAACTGCATTCATATTCATGAGAGTATCGGAAGCGTTCTCCATTTCCCAGCCGAGATCGGTGAACTGGAACGGGTGAGCAGGTTCGCTCTCCTCGCTCTGCGGTGCCTCCGCAAGCACGATCTTTCCGGGATCTGCGCCGGCTACATAGTTGAATGTGATTATCGCGCCGGAGCCGTCAAATTCGCCCACAGGAACGTCGTACTCGGTAACGCGGAGCGTCATGGGAACATCGCCGCTCTCATTGTGGAACACGATCTTTCCCTCGCTGATATCGTATGTGAACTCGCTTCCCTGGCCGCCAAGATAAAGCTCTCTGCCGTGGGTCTCGTCATCAAAGATGTAGAAGTTCATCAGTTCTCCGCGGTTCATTGCGGAATACACTCCGGGCACCGTGAAAGGATATACGCCTTCCGTTTCGGGGAGAGCCACATCATGGTCTCCGGTCTCGCCGAGGAAGCTGAATGTATATTCATCACCGCTTTCCTCGAACTTGCCTACGGGGTAGAGGTACTCGTCGGGGTGTACCGACATCTTTGTGGTGTCGTCGGGGCCGCCGAAATGGAAAGTCACTTCATCAAAATTCTGCTCGTAAGAGAACGGAACTCCGCCTATACCGTCGAAATTCTCGGTATGGCCTGCGGAAGCGTCGTCAAAGTAATAGAGGCTCTTTATCACGCCGTCCTTTGTGGCAGCGTAAACGCCGGGGCTGAAATAGCCTTCGGTAATATCCCCGTCATCTGCGGGGGCTTCCGTATCTTCGGTCGCTTCGCTTGCAGCCTCGGTATCCGCAGATGTCTCTGCCTCGGCTTCGGTCGTCTGTGCCGCAGTCGTTGTGGTGGTATCTGCCGATGTCGCTGCGGGAGCGTTATTCTGTCCGCAGGAAGCAAGCGCGAGTGCTGCCGCACAGAAAGCGGCTGCTGCAGTTATCTTTCTTATCTTCATCAGTCTTCTCCTTTTTACCGTAAAACGGTGTTCTGTATTGTTTCACACAGCCGGATATCTTCTCCCGGCTTCAAGTGTATTATATCACTACGGTCATTGTTTTTCAATTGGCAATATTGCAGTAAAAAAAGATTTTCCTACGTTATTTTTATAACAAAGCACCAATTTTTTATGTAACTTTTTACCAAAACAGCGCCACAGGAATTGTGCAATGCAACAAAAAACAGGGATGATATCTCAGCCCCGCACCCGTATTCAGCGCCGGTGTTGTTACAGCTCACCCCGGCTTATCCCGACAAGCCCGGCTCTGCACATTGCTTTTATCCGTTCCGGAACAGAGAGCCTCATGAAGCGGTCTGTGACCGACCACTCCTCAAGCCTGAAGGCGGCTTCCCTTACGATCTCCGATACCGCGCGGCACACATTTTCCGACAGCCCGCAGGTGTAGTATATGAGCCTGCCGCCGCTCCCCTCGATGAGCCCCATGAACCGCAGGAACCATTCCGCTTTATAGAACCCGAAGGCTTCGTACATACCCGTGAAATCTGCCATGATCTCGTCGTGCAGGATATTGTTCGTAATGCCGTAGGTCTGTTTGGTGAAGTAATGCGTGCATTCATGTTCCCGGCGCAGGATCATCGACTTTTCCGCCCAGTCTGCCTCGTCGTCCAGTCCCAGTTCCGATGCGGGGACATTGCTGTAGGGCTTGGCGGAAAGAATGATGAACCTCGCAGTCTTCCCGTGAATGAATGAAGCGCCGGTCTTTTCTATGTTGTCGGGGCGCACACCCTTGTAGGCTGCGTTCGTCACGAGCTGCTCAAAATCGGACGCGTCGCGCACATAGATTATGGGGATCCTTCCCGCGAACGAATCATACATCTTTATCCCGACGCCCTCCGGCGAGCGGAACTCCACCGGACGTGACGGACACACCTTTTCGTTTATCGCATCGGCAGCTCCGGTCATCAGCGACCGGAATATGATGCTCTCCCACGTTTTCAGGAATCCGTTGTCAGACTCGCCGATCTCGGTGCAGTCTCCGAACCTGTTCACGGTATATTCCGCGAGTTCCGCCTGCTCGCCTGCATTAAGGCCGTATCTTTCACTCATCTCGAAGCTGCTCCTTTTTTCCGTATTTTTTCATCTGCCGGGGCAAGATCCGCGCGCAGCGCAGCTTCCCGCCCGTGTCTTAAAGAGAGTATTATAACACAATCGCCGGCCAGTGTCAAGCCTGACAAAATATTCCGTGCTGTCCCTCCGATAACGGTCCGTTCAGGGCTCGGGCGGGAAAATGAAGCGTAAAAACCATCTCCTTTCAGCGCGGTCCGCTCCCGTTTGACCAAATTGGTCAATGACTTGAAAGCAATAGAATGATACAATTTTTTTGAGGTATGCCGTACCGGAACAAAGAACCGGTGCGGCCGACAATGCAGAAAGGATAATGAGTTATGACGATAAATAAGGAAACAAACGGAAATGAAGTTAAGATAATACCGGAGGGAAGGATAGATTCAAAGACCGCCCCCGAGTTTGAAAAAGAGGTAAAAGAGTGCTATGAAAGCTCGGATAAAGTCGTGATAGACCTCACAGGAGTGAACTATATCTCTTCCGCAGGTCTCAGAGTCTTTCTCACCGCCCACAAGCATATGTCGTCAAAGGGCGGTCTCAGATTGACAAACGTCTGCAAAGAAGTCAGAGCCATTTTCGATGTGACCGGTTTTTCCGGCGTCCTCAATATAGAGTGATACCCCGGAGCCCCGTAACAGCCGCACCGTAAGATGCAAAAAGCACAGAATTCCAGGAGGGACGTTCCATGATAACCCCCGATTCGGAGATCCTCAGATCAGACATAAACCCAACCGTGTTCACTGCGCGTGCGGCACTCATGGGCGGCGCGGCAAGCGGTGACAAGGATGCCATGCGTATGCTGGAACTCGTATCAAACGATATGCGTTCTCTTGAAAGACGCGGCTTCGTGCATGAAAGCAGACAGGAAAAGCTTTACAGCATTTCAAAGGCTTATGGTACCGCCGCATGGATCAGAAGCAAGATCTCGGAAAAAATGTTTGAAGCGCTAAGAATGATGACTTTCGTGGATCTCGGCTGCGGCATAAGTTCCCGCGGTATGTCATTCATGAAAAAGGGGTATATACAATACTACGGGATAGACCTTCCGCCGGTCATAGAAAGAATGAAACGGTTGGTAGTTCCCGTAGGTGAAAGCGCGGATAAAATAAGATATTTTGCAGCCGACGTGACGGATCTCAGCGCTCTCAGGGCTATGATAAAAAGCAGCGAGCCTGTCTTTATCGTTACGGAAGGTCTCATGCCGTACCTTACGGAAAGCGAAATGAAGACTGTCATGGAAAACATAGCGAGCCTTCTCGCGGAACTCGGAGGGGTCTGGTTCACGGGCGATACCGAAGAGCGCTCAGTGTACGGCAGGATCATGAAGCAGATGTTCGGATACGACGAAGAAGCATTAAAGGACGTCATAGGCAGCAAACTCTCCGAACAGTGGCAGAAGCTGTACTTCAACAACAGCTTCATGACCCTCAAAGGATCGGACTTTGACGGCTTTCTGATGCAGTATGGACTCACCCGCAGAAAAGTCTCCACAGACACGATGCTCAAGGAAATGAGAATGCCCGACCCCATAAGGGAAGCTTTTGCGAGCACAAAGTTCCTTGCCATAACACCGCAGGAGACCGATACATCTAAGCGTGCAAAGGCTTCACGCGCACCATTCCGGATAGAAACGGAAAGAGAACCGGGTAAGATCACTTTCAGGATCAACGGCAGGCTCGACTCTGTGAACGCGCCCGGACTTGTGGAAGAGTTTGACGACAAGTGCAGCCCCGACAAGGAGAACCTTGTGATCCTCGATCTTGCGGAATGCAGCTACATCTCTTCCGCCGGGATACGCGCGCTTCTTATGCTCCATAAGAAGAATAAAAAGGGAAAAAACGTGATGAACCTGGTAAATATACGGCCCGAGGTACTTGAGATACTGAGCACCACAGGGTTTGACAATTTCATGTGATCAATTACGAACGGAGGAACACTAATGGCACGGATAATAGAAATGCTTGCCGGTTTTGCTCAGGAAAGCGACAGCTCCGCGATACTGTTCGACGATGCCCACTCCAAGGGCATAACTTACTCTCAGCTCGACGATATGACCGCAAGGATCTACGGCTGGCTCCGGGCTAAGGGCATAGGAAAAGAAGACTTCGTTCTTATAGACCTCCCGAGAGGCGTTCTGCCCATTGCCGCTATGATAGGCGTATGGCGCGCAGGCGCGGCTTTCGTGCTCGTAGAGGACAATTATGCTCCGGAAAGAAAGGAATATATACGGAGAGACTGCGGCTGCAAGGTACACATAAGCGCTTCAAACTGGGACGAGATAATGCAGACGGAGCCGCTCGCCGGTCATGCTCAGACCGACGATCATGATGCCGCTTACGCTATCTACACTTCCGGAACTTCCGGAAGACCAAAAGGTGTACTGCACGAATACGGAAGCCTTCAGATGTGCATAGATTCAATAAAGCTGGACGGTGAAGTGCCTTTCGGGTCCGAAGACAGGCTCGCGCTTCTTGTCCCGCTCAATTTTGCGGCATCGGTAATCGTGGCACTCGCCGCGCTCAGCACAAAGAACGGTAAGATCTTTGTAGTGTCTTATGCAACGCTCAAAGACCCGGTGCTCCTGAAAAACTTCTTCATAGAAAAGCGGATCTCGGTGACGTTCCTTACCCCGTCTTACGTCCGCGCGGTCGGAAACAACACCGGACCGTACCTGAAGACCCTGTTCGTGGGCTCGGAACCCGCTAACAACGTGTTTGTCGAAAATGTCCGGCTCATAAACGTTTACGCCATGAGCGAGAGCGGTTTCGGCATAAGTCTTTTCGAGATCGACAAGCCATACAGGATCTGCCCCATAGGAAAACCGACGGTAAAAGTATCCCTGATCGACGAAGAGGGTGAACCGGTGAAAGACGGCGAGACAGGAGAGCTGTGCTTTGAGGCGCCTTTTGTGCGCGGGTACATAAACCTGCCGGAAGAGACGGAAAAAACTTTCGTGAACGGTATCTGCCACACCGGCGATCTGGCGGTGAAAGACGAGAACGGCGATCTTCTGCTTCTCGGCAGGAGCACCGACATGATAAAGATAAACGGGAACCGCATAGAGCCTGCCGAGATAGAAGCCGCGCTTCGTGAGATGCTGCATATAGACTGGGCAGCCGCAAAATGCATCGAGGACGGCGACAAAGCTTACATCTGCGCATACTACAAGGATAACATCAGGATAGATGCCAACGCGCTCAGAGAGGCGCTTCTTGAATATCTTCCCTACTACATGATCCCGTCGTACTACGTCAGGGTCGATCATGTGCCTCTCCGCCCCAACGGAAAAATGGACAGAAAAGCACTTCCGGTACCGGAGCCGAGGGATATGGCGAGAACCTACGCTCCGCCCGCGGACGAAACGGAAGAAAAGCTCTGCGCCGCAATGGCAAAAGTGCTCGGCACGGAACGTGTCGGCGCACGGGACGACTTCTATGAGCTCGGAGGAGACTCCCTCGGGTCGATACAGGTGATAGTTGAGTGCGGGCTTCCCGGGCTCAACGCTTCCGAGATATTCAGAGGCCGCACGCCGCAGAAAATAGCAAAACTCTACAGATCCCTCCACTCAGGAACGGACAGCGAGTCCCCCGAGGCAAGAAACGCAAGAGCCATGAAAAAGCCTCACCCCCTCACCACAGAACAGCTCTACATGGTGGATTACCAGCTTTATACGCCGGATTCGACCATGTATAACCTGTTCACGATGTTCAGATTTGACAAGAACACCATGAGCCCCGAAAAGATCGCGGCTGCGATGCAGGCGGCGATACTCGCGCACCCGGCGCTTCTCACAACGCTCGAATTCAACGATGACGGCGATATAGTACAGCGGTACACGCCCTCAAAGATGAAGAATATCAAAGTCGAACAGCTGCACGACTGGGAGCTCGATACGGTCAAGGATACTCTCGTCCGTCCGTTCAGGATAATAGGAGATCTTCTCCACAGATGCATGGTGTTCGAGACGGAGACTGCCGGTTATGTGTTCTTCGACGTGCATCACACGGTGTTCGACGGCACCTCATTCAGAGTGTTCATGCAGAACGTTATGCGCGCCCTCACAGGTACGGCTCTCGTTCCCGACAACTACTACCTTATGCTCGAAGAACGTGAGAACGCGGTGAACAGCGCATTTTACGAAGAGAGCAAGAACTACTTCGAGAAAAAATACGGCGGTACCGAATGGAGCACCTACCCCGCCACGGACAACGAATCCCGCGAGAATGAGATGGGCGAGCTCGTGTGCAGTCTCGGTACGGAGCGCAGTGAGCTTGAGGCGTTTGAGGAAAAGCTTCACATCTCCCGCAATGAGTTCTTCATAACTACAGCCGGACTCGCAGTTTCGATATACAACAATGCCGACAATATCCGTCTTTCCTGGATATACAACGGCCGCGAGGATATGCAGATGATGACGGCGGTTGGTCTTCTGTTCCGTGACCTTCCCGTCGGGTTCAGGTTCAGGGACAGCGATACCGTGGCAGCCGTTTTTGAGGACGTGCATGAGCAGATCCGCGGAGGCATTGAGCACAGCTGTTATCCGTACGTGGATACGATCTCACAGGTCGGCGATGTGGAATCCGCTTATGTGCTTTACCAGCAGGATATGCGTGACATGACCGAGATACGTTCCCTCGGCATAGAGACCGTTGATATACGCCAGAACCAGGCGGCTTCCCAGACCATACTCGATATGGAGATCCTCGACGGCGAGGACGGGCTCAGGCTCATGACGGATTACGCGGCAAGCAGATACAACGATGAAAGCATACGCAGGTTCAGCGCGCTTTTCGTAAACACCGCGAAAGCGCTTCTGAAACACGGCGGTGATATAACGGTGGGCGAGCTGAAAAACCAGATAGCAGCCTGCACGGAGAACGGCGGGGACGTTTCGTTCTCGAGAAAGAAGTAAGGGGGGACTATAATATGTTATGTCGTAATTGCAGCCACCCTCTTCCCTCCGGTTCCGCATACTGTCCATACTGCGGACAAAAACAGGTCACCCGCGTATCATGCCCTCAGTGCGGCGCAATCATACCCGAGGGCGCGGTTTTCTGTATGCGGTGCGGTACCGATATCACAAAGAAAACTTCTGAAGAACGCTCTTTTATAATGCAGCCCGACAGCGAGGGTGAACCGTTTTACAGGAAATGGACAGCAGACCACAAACAGCTCGCGGAAACAAAACGCATAACATGGATAAGCGAGTTCAGAGGCGGTTACGCGGTAGCGATAGATGACAACGCTCCAGGCGGCGAACTCAGACCCTTTCTTGTACGGGGAGAGAACGTTGCCGAGATCATATGCTATATGAGCTGGACAGGTGCAAATGTATCGAACGGAGTGCTTGCACAGCAGGGAGACTGTTTCCGCAACGGCACACGCTTCATAAGCTTCATTCTTTTCAGAAGCAACAGCATGATATCCTCAGATGAATACAAGCGCGTCCTTCTCGCTTTCACCGGTATCTCCATGCCATACTCCACATCCGGTGTGGCGCTTCTCATATCCCGCGGCGGCAGGATCCTTTACGCCGGTCAGTACCAGGAAAACATCTCCGGCATCGCGGATATTTTCCCGCTTCGCGTCATAGGCGAGAGATACTGCCTTTACACTTCTCCCGATGAATACAACAAGATGACGAACCGCGAACGCTACAGCGCTACCACGGACAACATAAAGACCGCCGCGCAGGAGATCATAGACTGCGACAGCGGCAAGGTCATAATGGACAACGTGTTCGTTCCGAAGTATGCAGGTGATCCGAGCGAGTATTTCGTTGAATTTTTCCTGTACAGCGAAAGGATCATAGATGTTCTTCACAGCTCCTCGGGAAGAGACCGATGCAGATGCATCCTGAACCGCAGGACGGGAAAGATCTATCACGCCGGAGACAACGTAAGATACAAGACCCTCCATGTTGACGGGATAAGGAACCGGGACAGGTACCTTCTGCTCATGATATCGGATATAAAACAGGAGAATGCGCTCACGGGCGATACCGAGACAGGCCTTTTCTCGGTAATAGACGAGTTCGACAATGTCATCGCCGAGCTCGGCCGTCAGTCAACACTTTATTCTCCGGAGATCATCGGTACCGAAGACAGACTGTATCTGCACGCGGACCGTTCCCTGAACGCAGGGCAGAACGAAACTTCAGAGATCTACAGCTTTGACCGGAGCGAAGACGGAAGTTATGTAAACGCGGGCAAGTGGCGGGTGTCCGAAGGCGTAAGATTTGCGGACGGTCTCGTTCATATCCACACCGCGGATAAGACCGAAGCGAACTGCGGCATTTTCACGGTGGGCGGAAAAACGTATATCGCGATTCTCAAGGAGGCTGACGACGCCGGCGACGGATCCGACAAGTGCCTCATCGTTGATGAGAAGATCAATAAGATATTCTCGTTCAATTACAAACTTCACTACGGAAGCCAGACTCCCTACGGAGTGCACGTTTTTGATAATGACATCTGCGCGCTCGGAAGTGAAGAGGACGACCTCGGTGACACCAAAGCCGTTCTGAAGAACATAACCACCGGAGAGACGCTGTTTACCGCAGATCCTGCACAACTGATATCAAACGCAAGCGCGGAATTCGGTGCAAGCCGCATTCGCCCGCGGTATGAATTCGGCAGTTACAGAGTCGGCGGCAATATCTTCTTCCTTATCGGCAAACAGAACCGGGGGCTCGGTATCATGGATATCCACGGCAATACCGTGATCCCCATTGACCGGGAAAACTACTTCATCGTATCTGCCGGGGCGGTGGGACTTATAGGCGAAGGTACAAAATACGCGCGGCTTCCCGCAGATACTTTCCTTGTGGTCCTGGACAGCTTCGACAGCAACAGATACAGGGTATGCGGCACCGACGGAGTGACTGTTTTTGAAGGCAGTATGAATGAGCTTGCGGAACATTTTTCATGATCGTGTCCGAGCGGATCACGTTCCGGAAAGGAGAGCAACATGAAAATTGACGGAAGGACGGAAAACGGTGTCCTCATTGTCAGTCTTGAAGGAAGAATAGATATGGACTCTTCACCCGCGATCTCCGAGTTTCTTGAAAACAATATCTCCGGCGTCTTATCCGTGGACCTCGATTTTTCCGATGTCGCGTATATTTCTTCCGCCGGTCTCAGGATAATGTTGTGGCTGAACAAGCGGGGCGGACAGAGAAAAGATTATATCGTCATACGGAATATGAGAGATCCGGTGAGGGCAGTCTTCGATATCACGGGTATCTCGGATATAGTCACAATCGTATGACAGGGAGAGGATAAATGGAACAGAACGACATCAACATCAGGCAGCTGACCACAGAAGTCATGGAGGCGCTTGCCCACACCATAGACGCAAAGGACAAATACACCAACGGTCACTCGGAACGTGTGGCGATATACTCCAAGATGATCGCAAGGCGGCTCGGTCTTCCTCAGAAGGATCAGGACAAGGCGTACTACATGGGGCTTCTGCATGACATAGGAAAGATCGGGATACCGAACGAGATCATCAACAAGACCTCGAAGCTCACCGATGATGAATTTGAGCTTATGCAGTCGCACCCGATACTCGGTTACAATATCCTCAAAGAGATAAAAAGTATGCCGGAACTTGCACAGGGAGCGCGGTGGCATCATGAATTCTACAACGGTAAGGGCTATCCGGACGGAAAACGCGGCGATGAGCTCCCGCTTCTCGTCAGAATAGTTTCCGTTGCGGACAGCTACGATGCCATGACCTCAAACCGAAGCTACAGAAAATATCTTCCGCAGGAAACTGCAAGAGCGGAGATAGAAAAAAGCTCCGGGATCCAGTTCGATCCGGAGATAGCAAAATGCATGATCGAGATCATAGATCTTGATACGACATATTCACTTCACGAATAAATTTAAAGGAAGGTTTTTGCAATGAAAACAGATGTTTACAAGTTTGAAAGAGCCGTGAGCGATCTCGACGGGATAACGGAGATAGCCGCAAGAGCTGCGTCATACAGCGGTCTTGACGAAGAGCAGGAACTGAAGCTGATGCTTCTTTGCGAAGAGCTCATTGAGATGCTCCCGAATCTTCTGATTTACGGGAAAGGCGAGTTCTGGATAGAAACAAACGACAAGAGCTTCGACATACACTCTGTCGTTGAAGCAGACGACCTCCTTACCGGCGCGGACAGAAAAGAGATCATGAAGGTGTCGAAGTCCGGAAAGAATGCGGCGGCAAAGGGCATCATGAACAAGATCAAGATAGCGGCGGAGATGATGCTTGCAAACTATGCGCTCTCAAACGGAGTCAGCGGTGACGTGGAGTACGACCAGGCACCCCTTGAATTTTACGACTACGGTCTCACCGATCCTTTCGCACAGCAGGATATGTGGTCTCTTACGGCGTACAAGAAAAAAGTCAAAACGAACACCGACGACTGGGACGAACTTGAAAGATCAATAATCGCAAATCTTGCAGACGACGTGACTGTCGGTATTCTCGGTGGCAAAGTAAATATCACGGTAAAGAAAAAATTCTGATCGGCGGCGGCAGAAAATAACGGCTTCGGGACAGAGACACATCATTTCCACCAAGCAACTGGTGTATCCGTGGTGTCGCCGCGCCGGATACAATTTCATACAGTGAGGTAACAGATCATGAAAAGGGAATTTTCCATAAGCACAATAAAAGAAGGCGGCGTCCTGAGAGCGCTCCCTACCGGCTGGATAGACACTGTCACCTGCGCCGAATTCGACAGGACGATACGCGATTCCATGGAAGACATGGAGCAGGTCGTTATTGATTTCGGAGAGGTGGAGTATATCTCATCGTCCGGGCTCCGCGTACTTCTGGGGCTGCACAAGATAATGATGCACAAAGGCGGGCTCAAGATCGTGAACGTCCGCAACAGCGTTATGGAGGTCTTCAAGGCCACCGGGTTTGCCGACAATCTCGACATTGAATGATAAGCGAAGAAAAACTGCACCGGACAAGGTTTTTGATCCGATGCAGTTTTTTTCTGTTATATCACAGAGGGAAGCAGTCAGATCATTTCCGAGCTCTTCCCGAGTATCTGGAGTATCTTCATATATGTCGGGATATCTGGCGAGCGTTCGGCGCACTCCCAGCGATATACGGTGCGAAGATCGACTTTGAGAGCGTTTGCGAGCTCCTGGCGCGACATTCCCCGTTCTTCTCTCCACTTCTGTATTTTCTTGCCTATGACCGCCTGGCCGGCATATTCCTGTTCGATCACCTCATCGGTAAGATTTGATACCGGGTGTCTGAGATGAGCGAGAGCGTCCTCGATCATGGCGGTCGATACCGGCTTTTCAAGGAATGCGCTCGCATAGGTCTGATACGCCTGAAACGCATAATCGGGATAACCCGTGATGTATATGATATTGGTCATAGGCGCGATCTCAAGTATCTTCTTTGCGATGCTGATACCGTTTGTCCCCGGCATCTCTATGTCCATGAACACGATATCGAAACGATGCTGGTCAAAAAGAGGTATTATTTCAGAGGGATCGCTGGTCCCGACGCACATGGCATCGGGGACAAGCTCAGAAAGCTCTTCTTTCAGATCCTCAACTATGAACTGATGATCGTCTGCTACCAGTATCTTCATGATGAATTCCTCACTCGATAGGTGAATATACATTGCGGCACTCTCCGGGAACAGAGCGTCAGCGTCTTCCCACATGAGTCGAGCTTATCGGAAAGCCCTGTGCCGATGAGTCAATTATATCAGGAAAAGGCGCAAAAGTCAATTAATGGCTGCAAAAGTGCAAGGACACATTACTTATTATATACACTTCGGGGTATATCGTCAAGAGCCTTTCACAATTCTTATGGCTCGCCGGGTATAAGATCAAGGAGCGTCAGCTTTACTCCTGCGTTATATTCTTAATATAATAAAAACAGATACTTGACAAATGAAAGAAAATGGTGTATAATCATAACAATTAAACGCGTTTAATTGTTGGAGGCAGTATGAAGCGAGATCTTGACAAAACCAGAGCCGCACTTATTGACGCGGCAGAAAAACTTATGAGCGAATGCGACGACCCGGATGAAGTGACCGCCCGTGCCATAACAAAAGAAGCCGGCGTCAATCTTGCGATGATAAACTATTGCTTCGGGTCGCGGGAGAAACTGCTTTATGAGGTATTCACAAAACTCCAGCAAAGCGCCGCGGCACTGGATCCGGGTATCGGCGAGATAATAAGCGGAGACCTTTCACCGAAGGAAAAGCTTGCGGAAGCACACTTTCGGACAATGAAGCTTATGCTCGCGAATTACAAGTACTGCAAGGCGCTTACCAAATATATTCTCGTCACACGCAAGATAGGCGACAAGCGCATGAGCGTTCAGTTTATTCATCAGCACTTCGGCGGTCGGAAGTCCGAGGGAGAATGCAGACTTATAGCCTTTGAGCTTTCGGGAATGCATGAGCTTGCGGTGCTCCGTCACGAGGAGATAAAAGAGCTCTGCGGTATAGATCTGGCAGATGATAAGGAACTGAGGAAATTCGTTTACGGCAATGTAGAGAGAATGTTGGGTGACTGATATGTACATTTTTGATCTCAGATCGGCAGAAGTAACGGGTCATGATATAGGCGGAAAGGCGGACAGCCTCGGAAAAATGCTTCGCATGGGGCTTCCCGTCCCTCAGGGATATGTGATCGCCGCACAGGCGTTCGAGAGCGGCAGACTGAAATCAGATGCTGCGGGGGAGCTGTCACGGCTTGTTGAGAAGCTTGCCGCAGGCAGTCATACATACGCGGTGAGATCATCGGCTGTCGGCGAGGACGGTTCAGACGATTCCTTTGCGGGAGCGTATGAAACGGTGCTCGACGTGAAGCCCGCCGATATAGAAAAAGCAGTGCTTACCGTTGCCGCGTCCGCGGATAACGAGCGCGTCGCCGTATATGCAAACGAACGCGGGGCAATGGCAGGCGGCACGGCTGTGGTGATACAGCGGTACGTCGTGCCGGAATACGCGGGGGTGCTGTTCACCGCCGACCCGATAAGCGGAAGCCGCGGGAAAATGACAGGCAGCTTCGTGCGCGGAGCCGGAGAAAAGCTCGTATCCGGCGAGGGCATGGACGGAGAATTCGTGATAGATGCAGTAAAATATTCTTACAGCGGCAGCGAGGAAATGGCGCCATACGCGAAAAAACTCTTTAAATACGCTAAGAAGATCTCCGCTGACGGAGTGCCGAAGGATATAGAATGGGCAGTCTCGGGCGGAAGTGTGTATATACTCCAGTCAAGGCCAATAACAACGCTTTTCCGGAATAATTACGACGATTTTGATATCAATGATTCCCTTTGCGGGGAACTTCTGCTGTCAAAGACAAATGTGGGCGAGATTTTCCTGCGTCCGGTGTCGCCCGTGACCTTCGGAATGGTCAATCTGATAGGTGCCACGATAGGCATTCCGCTCATAGCAAATGTGTGCGGTCAGCTTTATCTCGATATAAGCGGGATATGCTCGATGATAATGTCCTTCGGCGTGAAAAAGGAGAAGGCGTTCGGCATCATCAGAGAGCTTGCGGGCGGCATACCGGAAACGGAGATACCGGTTTATCCGTACGACAGAAGAAAACTCCGGAAAGCCGTGGGAAATATCATCAAGGGATCCTTCGGCAAGAAACCCGCAAAATACAAACCCAAAAATCTTAAAGGACATTTCACCGAAGCAAGCCTTGAACTCATAGATATGATCCGAGGGGTCGGAAGCAAGGAAGAACTGCTTCATATATGGAACGGTGAATGCGAGCCGTTCATGAGCGGAGCGCTTTCCGCGATAATGACGGGGCTTGATGTGAAGTCGCTGTTCAAAACGAGAGAGAAGCTCGAAAAGATATGCGGGACCGAGCTTGCAGACAGGCTCATGTCTGACTGCTCCGGCAGCGAAAACATAGAAAGCCTGGGACCTCTGCTCGGTATTGCAGATGTCATTTCCGGAAAGATGACCCGCGAGGAATACACGGTAAAATATGGTCACCGGGACGCGGACGAAATGGAGCTTTCACTGCCATTTCCGTATGAGAATGAGCAGTTCCCCGATAATGTAATCGAAGACTACAAGAGATCCGGGATAGACGCATACGCTATGAAAGCCGCGCAGGAAAAGCGCCGCGATGAAGCGGTGAACGAGTTCAGAGAGAAATATCCGTCACAAAGCGGAAAGCTTGACCGTATGCTGAAGAAATACGCCGCCGCGGTCGCCGGCAGAGAGATCATAAGGAGCGACGCTCTGCGGCTGTTCTGCATAATACGCGAATATCTCCTTAAAGCGGGAGTTCTCACGGGGCTCGGCGATGATATTTTCATGCTGTACATGGACGAGGTGAAAACGCTGCTGGCAGGCGACGCGGGCTGCATTGAAAAAAGACCTGCAAGGCGTGAAAACTATGAAAAACAAATGAAGATGCCGAATTTCCCGAGCATGATATGCGGGAGATTTACCCTTGACGAATGGAAAGCCGCAGGCAGCCCCGGCGGTTACTACCGCTTCGGAGAAAATGCGGAACAGACCGGTGCCCCGGTAATAACCGGAGTTGCGGGTTCGGCGGGGCAGTGCGAGGGGACTGCAAGAGTACTTAAAAACATAGACGACGCAGACACTATCCGGCAGGGCGATATTCTTGTGGTGCCTGCCGCAAACATAGGCTGGGTACGGTTATTCCCGAAAATCTCCGCACTCGTGACCGATGTCGGCGCGCCGCTGTCCCATGCCGTGATAGTCGCAAGAGAACTCGGCATACCGGCGGTGGTGAGCTGCCAGAGCGCGTCTTTTCAGATACACACAGGCGACAGAATACGGGTGGACGGCACTCTCGGCAAGGTGTTTCTCACGGGAAATGAGGGCGACTATGGAATGTGACAGGAAGAGCAGAAAAATAATGCTTCTCGCGGAAACAGGGCTTGCTGTTCTGTGCATTGCAGGAATAGCCGCAGGAACGATAAGTGACATTGATATCGCAAAGTCGGTATATTCCCCGGGCAGTGTTTTCTGGCGCATAATCACAATAGCGGGAATGTATCCGTATATGGCGGTATGGGTGCTGTACATGGGGGTCATATGCCGTCAGGTGCGCAGCTCGGATATTTCAAAGGGCAAGAAGACAGCATGGACTGTTGTGTGCTTCTATCTCGGGCTTTCCACAAGCGTTATTTGCTCGTGGGCGATGTTCGCGTCAGACACTATCGGCGGCGTGTTTCCGCAAGCGATCAATAACCCGCCGATAATTGCAGCGGGAGCACTCTTCGGCGTTTACCCTCTGTTCTTCTTGGGATTTTTCACCTCAAAGAAGGAATACGATAAAAAACTGATGAAGCATCTGATCGCGATGTGCGCTATAATGTTGGCGGCACTATGCGTAATGTCAGCAATGAAGATGTTTTTCAGCCGTCCGCGCTATCGGCTTCTTACACAGGAGATACCGGGATTGGAGTTTCAGCCGTGGTATATCCCGTTTGCAGGTGCCGATGAATTTATAACCGGAATGGGGATAGACTGGAACGATTTCCGCTCATTTCCCAGCGGTCATGCTTTACAGAGCATGGGACTTATTTTCGCCCTGCCATCTCTGACAGAGGTTTACGGCTTGAACAGATGCAGGAAGACTGCACTGTTTGCAGCCGCGGCGGTATTCGCTGTACTTGTCTGCGCTTCGAGAATGGTCATGGGAGCGCATTTTATCAGCGATGTTTCAATGGGCTCGCTGCTTGCTGTGGCTTTCGGGGCTGTTTGGATATCTATTGAAAGAGCTTATATCCCCCAAAATAAACATTATTGATCCTTTCTGTTCGTATGAAGAACGTTTTGGCGGAACTCAGGCAGTTTACACTGTAAGTCAATATAACAAAGCCGTATGCGGGCTATGTACGATGCCATAACCCACATACGGCTATTTTTCCTGTACCGGACGCTTTAGATTTTTCAGAACTCCGGACTGCGAGGCAGAAAAATAACCCGCCTCAGGTAAACCCGAGACGGGATTCGCAGGCGCCGTTGCGCCTGGTGCGGAGAATGAGACTTGAACTCACACGAGCTAACGCCCACTACCCCCTCAATCTTAAAAACCACGTTTTAGCAAGTATTATTTGGCAACTTTTAACACCATAACAGCGTTTTGAGCTTCAAATATTTGTTTAAATAACACAAAAAAATCTTAGCTAAAAGTGTCTCCTGGAAATTTCCGGGAAATCTGTGCGAACAAATGAGCTTGTTTTATATTGATTGGCCAATCTATTTATTACTTATTCCTCAATCAGGAACTTTTTTATATTATATAGTATATCCCGTTATCATCGTACCACTGTATGATATTATCCTTAACGACTATGATTTTGTGGAAAGGTCATTGACATGCTTTAAGCGGAATATTAGAATTAAATGCGTATGTACGCATAATATACTAACAAAAAGTTTTCCGAAAAGATCATGTGACACGAAAAACGCCGACTGACTAAAGGAATCCCTCAAATCAGCAGGCGTTATTCTTTTTATCGGTTATTCTCCGCTCGATGTTATCTTCTTTAATGTAAAAAAATGACATAAATCATCAAGAAAAATGTATGGAAAAGTGTAAATTATTGTTGATTTTTTTAAGGATTTGTGTTATTATATAATTAAAAGCTTGCACAGGAGGAATATAATGCTTAAAAGAAAGATCGAATCCCGCATAGAGGAACACTATAAAACTGAGTCTCCGAAGGCTCTCATGATAATAGGAGCAAGGCAGGTCGGAAAGACCTATATTATCGATGAATTCTGTAAAGCGCATTACGAAAACTACATCAAGATAGACTTTATTGACGATCCGGATTATCTATCTCTTTTTGAGGGCTCAAACAGCGCCGAGGAGGATCTTCTGCGCTTGTCGGCAAAGTTCGGCGATATTATGGTTCCGGGCAAAACTATCATCTTTTTTGATGAGGTTCAGGAATGTAAGAATATTATCACTCATATCAAGTATCTTGTTCAGGACGGCACTTATGACTATATTCTGAGCGGCTCCTTGCTCGGAACGGTTTTCAAGGACATTTCCGCTCCGGTAGGGTATATGGATATAATCACAATGTACCCACTGGATTTTGAGGAATTTGCTGCCGTTAACGGTGTCGGAGACGCAGTTATAACCTCGCTTCGTAAATCGTTTGAACAGAGAACGCCGGTGGATCAGTATATTCACGACCGAATGATGTCTTTGTTTGAACTGTATCTGATCGTCGGAGGAATGCCCGCTGCAGTTTCTGTATACCTGAATACAAAGAATCTGCGCCGCGTTGCGGAGGAACAGAACGCAATAATACATCTATACAAGCGTGACATTTCCAAATATGACGAGCAGGATAAGCTTGAACTCCATGAGATTTTTGACCTGATACCTAGCGAGCTGAACGCTAAAAACAAAAGGTTTATCCTGAAAAACCTGAATGAGCATGCCCGCTTTGATAAGTATTATGAAAGCTTTTTGTGGTTAAAAAATGCAGGTGTTGCATTACCTGTGAATGTTGTTGATGAACTGAAAGTACCGCTCATGCTGTCTAAATCCAAGAATCTGTTCAAGCTGTTTTCTAATGATGTGGGGTTACTGGCTGCGCAGTACGGCGGGGATATACAGATAAAGATACTTAAGCACGAAACCGAGATAAATTTCGGAGCAGTCTATGAGAATGTGACCGCGCAGGAACTTTCGGCTCACGGATTTCCGCTATATTACTACAACAGCAAGAAATTCGGAGAGCTTGATTTCGCAATTGAAGAAAATGGAAAAGTAATACCCGTTGAGATAAAATCCGGCAAGGACTATTACCGGCATAACGCAATGGACAATGTACTGAACCTGCCGGAATACGAGCTTGAAAACGGCTATGTGTTCTGTGGCGGTAACATCGAGGTCAAAGGTAAAGTGACTTATTATCCCATATATATGCTTATGTTCTTGCAAAAGAAAGAACTGCCGGACGAAATCATTTTTGATACCGATTTTTCAGATATTAACGATCGCATATAAAAGAAAAGTTTTCCGAAAAGATCCCCATGTTTCCGCGAAAAATAACCCGGCTGTCATTTGACCGACAGCCGGATTTTTGTTTTTATATCTTCGCTCCGGAAGTTTTATCAATTTACAAACTCGTTTGGCACATGCTCAGAACAAGCTGGGAACCGTTATGATCGGGATATCGCTTGCCTCTTTATAAAGCCTTTCCGCTTCCGAATAATTACCGGAGCTTACGGCGGAGTCGGCCTGGTCGATAAGCTGGTTATACTTGTATTCATTCTCCTGATGAGCTTGTACTGCCTTATTATACGCATCGACTTTGTCGTTGAAGTTTTTGGCATCAGCCACAATGATCCCGGTCCCGACAGCAAGAATTCCTATAAAGATACCGAGATAAAGTGCGTCTCGTTTTGCTTTCTGGGCTTCCATACGCTCGTCGTTTTCGATAAACTCGTCATCGCGCCATACTCCACGATACGCTTGACCCTGTTCTACAACATTGCCGTTTTCGTCGTAAATATAATATACTCCTACGCATACCGGATCAATCCAGAAGTTTTTGCCGCTGTTGCGCTGTTTCTCATATACTGATTTGGATGTTGATACTATACGCTAATACTCATACCGTCAAGTAATGCAAAAACAATTATTTTAACAAAGAAAGAAGGGAAACGCCGTCGGGACTGAATTCCGGCGGCGGAATTATTATGTCAAAAACAAATAACAACACTCTCCCGGACATACACTGGGACAATCTCAAAGAAACAAGAACTGATTTTATAGCATCGGAGCTATTTCATGAACGCAAGATATTTTTTACGGAAGATGTGAATCCGAGATCAATGGGTGTGCTCATGCAGGCTCTCATGTACCTTGACAAGATATCCCACGAACCGATAGAACTGTATATAAACAGTCCCGGCGGCGAGGCAACGAGCGGTATGGCAGTTTATCAACATATCACCTTAAAGATGAAAAGTCCTGTCTATACATACTGCATTGGCACAGCGGCATCTATGGCATCACTGTTGTTTCTATCTGGGTCAAAGCGTTATATGTATGAAGGTACCAAAATAGTTTTACACA
Organism: Ruminiclostridium sp.; assembly: GCA_017635095.1. GTDB lineage: Bacteria > Bacillota > Clostridia > Oscillospirales > Ruminococcaceae > Ruminiclostridium_E. Next base: position 60,075 of record JAGBMA010000151.1, read on the forward strand.
GTCCGTTAAGTATTTCAGATAAATACGAAAAAATAGCTCAATTAAACAATAGGCTTCGTACACTTGAAAAAACAAAGGATATGACTTGCCGTATTATCTCGGAAAGAACCGGGCACAGCATAGAGGAAACAAATGATGTGATCGATAAGGAATCTGTTTTCTCCGCAGAGGAAGCGATTTCTTACGGTCTTGCAACCGAGATCATACAGGCTGACAAATCAGTTAAGAATTTTGATAATCCGTTTTCAGCCAGCCCCGAAGGAAAAGACTTGCCTTTCCAGCCGTATAAAAACAATGATAATAAGGATATTCAGTCTTTCTCAGATTCTGATACAGTCGTGATCAACGGAATACCGCAATCGCTTATGCATCTTAACCGTACCGGAAAGATACCTGTATATAGATTTGGTTTTGCATACAGATTTGATGATACAAAAGTGATATATGCTAATATCGAAGTAAAGGTCACATCAACAAGATTTAGCGGAGGCAGATACAACATTGACCTCGGCGAACCAGATACGCAATACACCTGCACATTATCAGACGACAGCGATCCTATTACTTTGACTGCATCCGAAATATCCAAAATATTTATGGAAAACAAGATCAAATATGCTGCGAATAAAGTGAAAACGCGCATTCTGTCAACATAAGTTCTACTATTTTTGACAGCATAACTTTCGTTCAAAAAGTACTAATAATAAAAGGACATCAAATATATGAAAAAAATAGATTTATTTTACGAGAAATTAAAAGCTGACGAAATACTTATGGAAGAATTCATTCAATCATTAATTGATGGTACTCTTCTGTCGTTCCTCGAAAAGCAAGGGGTGGATCCCAAAATCTCTGAATTGTCGCATCTGATAGATAAGATTCAGGAGGAAAACACAGATTTATTTGAGCAGATCAGTTTTGAAATAGAGGAAGATCCTGCCGTTGATATGCCGTCTGAAGTACTGGACGACATGGTTTCCCCGTTTCAAGAAGAATTTATACCTCCTCCGGAGTTCCTTATCAACTATAATGCAAAATTTAAAGGCAGTCAGCCAATCTTATTCAGGAATGAAATCATTCGACAGACCTTATCCTGCCTTATATTAAAAAATAAAGCAAATGTGCTACTGATCGGACCGGCAGGTGTCGGTAAAACAAAAATCGCTGAAGAGATCGCATGTATGTTGGCAGAGAATATCCCTTTGATTCCGCCGCAGTTAAGGGGTTACACAATCTGGGAACTGCCGTTGTCCGCCGTAACCGCCGGTTCGTGCTTTGTCGGGGACATTGAGAAAAAGACAAGCAGGGTCATAGATTTTGCGACTAGCAAAAATAATAAAGCTATTTTGTACATCGACGAAATACACGTTTTATTAAGCGGTGACAGATCATACGGTACTATAGCGCAGATGTTAAAGCCTGCACTTGCACGCGGCAATATCCGAGTGATAGGAGCAACCACACTGCAGGAGGCTAATAATTTTATGAGAGACCCGGCATTTAATCGCAGATTTAACCGAATAATTGTTGATGAACTCTCAAAGGAGCAGACGAAGATCATACTCTCAGAAATGAACGCGGAGCTTACTGAGCATTATAACGGTATGATCACGCTTGGAGGAAAAGCAATCGAAACTGCTATCGAAGCCGCTGATGAATACAAGATAGCAGGCTCTCACCGACCCGATAATGTGATTACCTTGATCGACAGGACGATGGCAGATGTCTTTGTCTCACGCTTTGAATACGTCAAAAATCCAATACGGGTAACGCCGGCAGACGTTAAGAGAACTGCGTTAAAACTAACCACAGGTAGCAACCATAAAGATCGTATCGATATTGACAGCCTGCGCGATAAATTATCTGTTATTAAGGGTCAGGAAGATGTCATAGACTGCATTATCGACTGCGTACAAAGAGACAGCCTTGAACTTTTTCCGAGAAAAAAGCCGCTCACTTTTCTCTTTGCGGGCAGTAGTGGAGTTGGAAAGACAAAAACTGCAAGAATACTATCTCAGGAATTAACCGGAAGTCAACCAATAATTCTTAACATGACAGAGTTTACACATGAATCATCTATAAATCGTATAATTGGTTCTCCGGCAGGCTATATTGGCAGCGACTCAAAGGCTGAGTTGCCTTTTGATATTCTTGAGTCAAATCCGTATCAACTGATTCTTCTTGATGAATTTGAAAAATGTCATAAATCGGTACAAAGGCTATTTATGGGCGTGTTCGATGTCGGTAGTTTGCAACTTGCAAGTGGGAAATTGATTGATTTTTCGAAGGCAATTATTATCGCTACGACGAACGCCGGGTCAGCTACTATTAATAATACGATTGGTTTTACCAGCGACGAAACATCTGCTCCCTCTGTAACTGATCTCTCCCACAGTTTTGATATCGAGCTGCTGAACAGGTTTACCAAGATACTGTATTTTAGCCCTATATCCGAGCAACTATACAGGGATATATTACAAGAAAGATATGCACGGGAACTCGCTGGAATAATACGTCATGGCAAAGCGAATAACTGCCTTCCGGAGACCATTCCTGATGATGTACTGGATAATCTTGTGCGTGATAGCTATAACCCGGCGTTTGGCGCGAGACCGGCATCGAGAGTGGTACGGGCATATATCGAGAATCTGCTCTTAAATGAACAGAAAAATCTAACTACAACGGAGAAATAAATATGAAATCTATAATTGAGAAAATTTATTACGGCGAACTGCATCCATGTTCGGAACCGGCACCGCCTACGGAGACATACATAAAAAATCGGAAGACTATATGTGCTATCGAAGATGAAATCCTGCAAAAATTTCCTGATTGTCGGGAATACCTCGACAGATATAAGGACGCACTCGGCGCGGAATCACAGTATGAGTCCGAGGCTGATTTTGCAAGAGGATTTAGGATCGGAGTACAAATAATGATCGAACTGTTTAAAGAATGATATATGACAATATCATAATCATAATTAAATCAGAACTGTTGACTACCTATTATAATATCATAAATATAACATTTACAGAATTGCAATCTAATCAATTATACGTTAAAAATACGGGGTTGCGGCATTTCCATGTTGATGACGAAATGCCGTGATCCCTTTGTTCATGCGGGTTTGCAGAGATGTATAATCAATTGATTTTGTCAAGATTATATGTTATGATGATGTTGTTGGTAAAATGATCATTAACCAAATAATAATATTTTGAAAGGGGCTTTGATATGAAAGCTATCAAAAATAAAATAATTTATGACACAGCCACCGCCACACTTATCGGCGGTAACGGTTACAGTACACCTAACGACTTTAGGTATTTTTATGAGCGGCTTTACAAAAAAGCCAACGGCGAGTATTTTCTGTGCGCTGAGGGAGGACCTTTAAGCAAGTACAGAATTAGCACAGGAACCAACGAAACAAGTGGTAGCGAAACGATTATACCCATGACTTACGCAGAGGCTCGCGATTGGGCAGAGGCTAATCTTGATGCCGACGATTATATTGCAGCTTTCGGTACGCCCGAAGAAGACGATGATCATGTAATTGTAACCGTTAATTTCAACAAGGCAACGTACGATATGATCAATCGTGAAGCTGCATCTGCTGGCGTTACAGTCGATGATTATATCGAGAGACTTGTTACTCGGTCGTAACACTATCTACAACCATATGTAATGTATATATTTTTATCTCTCCCGCAAGTAGCGGGAGAGATAAAAATAATACAGCGATATTATTAAAAGTAAAGGAGCAATCAAAATGTTAGATAAATATCCGGAAATAATTACAGTCGATGACCTCTGTGAGATCCTGCACATCGGTCAAAATAAAGCATACGAAATATTAAGATTGGGTATGATAAAATCATTACGAGTAGGCCGTAAGTACATAATACCTAAAACCTGTGTTGTAAATTTTGTTAATCAGATAGCCAATAATAATATCAATCTTAATCCGTTCGATTAAAGGAGACCTTATATGAATGCATACATCGAAGAGAAGAAGGGGTATCTGTACGTAAAACTTACATACAATGTCAACGGCGAGCGCAAGTTCAAAACAATCGCAACAGGTCTTAAAGCCAAAGGCAATAAGTCTCTGCTTAAGTCTAAGCTTGATGATTACATAAGAGCTTATGAGTATCTTGAGACCGGCTGCTCCGAGGACGAGCAGACCCTTATGGGTTATATTGATAAATATCTGAACGAACACAAGGATGAGATCGAGCTCAGCACTTATGAAGCATATACTACTGTTATTGAAGCGCATATCAGACCTTATTTCGGACCCAAAAGACTTAAGCTCTATGAGATAACACCTAAAACTATTGCGGATTTCTATAGCTATCTACACACCTCCGGCAATCATAGAACCGGAGGTGGGCTCTCGGCTTCGTCAATCAAAAAATCTGCAACCGTCCTTAAGCTCAGCCTTAACAATGCGAGGATCGTCGGTCTTATAGATAATGTACCGACGGACGGAGTCAAGATACCTAAAGGCGGCGGCAAGAAACAGACGAAGAAGGTTTACATGAATAAGGATGATGCCCAAAATGTGCTTGATGCTTTCAAAGGGCAAATGCTTTATCCGATAGTCTATATGACTTTGTTTTATGGATTACGCAGATCTGAGATCATAGGACTCAAATGGGAAAATATCGATCTCGACAACGATACCTTTGAAATCAAGAGCACAATTGTGCGCTGCAAGAGTCTGATAGAAAAGGATAGAACTAAAACTGACGACAGCAACGCTCAGTTTGAGCTTCTTCCGAGGTTCAAGGAGATACTGATCGGACTTAAGGAAAGAGCCGAGAACAATAAAGCTCTTCTCGGAGACGAATATCTCAACAAAGGGTATGTATTTTGCTGGGATAACGGCGATTTCATAAAGCCGGATTATGTTTCCAGAAACTATAGCAAAAGAATAAAGGAAGTTGGTCTGCCACACATGCGTTTTCATGATCTCAGGCATACAAACACTACAAATTCACACAATTTAAAAATACGATTAAACCAACATATCCCCCTGCATAAAAAAGCCTCGCATGACAATAATCAGCGAGGCTTTTATATTAACACGGTACATACCGTGTTTTTATTTCATAAGAATTAACAATGGGCAGTTTCCAAAAGTGACCTTATTCCGATAAAAATCCAATATAGCACAAAAGAGTAACAATCTCCTAATACAACGGAGACTGATACTCTTTTCTTTTTTCAGATTATTCTATTCTGAAGA
>JAGBMA010000152.1 GCA_017635095.1 Ruminiclostridium sp.
ATCAGATCATCAAAGAATGTGACAGCAGAACTGCCCTCGCTTCTGCACAGCAGCAAAACTGCCGCGTCATAATGTTCAAATATGATGCGCAGGATCATATCGGATTCGGTTTCAGCCGCTTTCATCATATCTTCGGGAGTCCGGCAGGACATATACAAAGGCTTTAATTCTTCAAAAGCTTTTTCTGTTTCTTTGATGATGCACTCCGTAAGGCTGCAAAAAAGCTTGTCTTTATTCTCATACCGCATATACACGGAACCGGTAGTTGTACCGGCAGCATCGGCGATCCTTCTGAGCGAAGCGTCTTTATACCCATACATCAGGAACTCTTTCCTTGCGGCATCTGCAAGCAGTGTGTCCATTTCGTGATTTTTAACTGCCATGTCTTCCCTCCTTCATCATAACACTGTTATTATACATCTGAATGCCCGGAATGTCAATACTTTTCAGAAATTTTTTGAGGCATCTCCGGTAAGTGTGGGTAGAAAAATCGCAGAATACAGCGTTTATGCCGCGAAAGCGTCTTGACATGAGTTTCAAATGTGATAACCCGCTTGTTCCTGGCTATACCGTGCTTGAAGAGCACAATGCAGACAGGCTCGTTTGGGTGGAGCCTTTTGAAGATACGGCTTCCGAGAAGCACTCGGTAGTTTATATCAGATATGAGGAAGTTCCAGACGGAGAGTACTGGAAAGTCGATAAATGGGAGATCGCAGATAATTACTATGTTGAACGGAGATAACAATTTACTCCTTGAAATTAATTATAAAGCAAAAAGGCTGCCGCACCTTTTACGATACGGCAGCCTTTGCTGTTGTGTTTTAAGCGATAGCTATATATTTGCTCTCGGGAAGCTGTTTCTGCGGCTCCTTCTTCGGTATCTCCAGTTTCAGGACACCGTTCTCGAATTTAGCCTTGACATCTTCCTGCGTTATGGCATCACCGACATAGAAGCTCCTTGACATTGCACCGGAATAGCGTTCCTGACGGATAAGCTTTCCTTTCTTGTCCTTTTCGTCCTTGTCGAGACCCTTTTCTGCGCTGACTGTCAGGTAGCCGTCTTCAAGCTGCACTTTTATCTGCTCCTTCTTGAAGCCCGGAAGGTCGATATCCGCTTCAAAGTGATCGTCGTGCTCATGCACATCGGTCTTCATTATCCTCGAAGCCTTCTTGCCGTACAGCTTCTTGTCGAGGTTTTCGATATCCGCAAATCTCGGGAAGTCGAAGTCCATAAAATCATCGAATAAGCTTTCACCAAAAATTGTAGGCAGTAACATAGGTCATTCCTCCTTCATACTCATCAACATTATTGCCTCGGGAGCTTTATGCTCCTAATGTTTCTAAGCAGAGGCACGGAGGGTTCGGATATGAGCTGTACATTTATCGGATCTGTTCTCATATCTTCTCTGTTCCTTTGTTCGATTTATATTATACCACGATTTTTAGCAATGTCAAGAGGAGAGCGCTAATTTTAACAAACTTTTCACAATTGACATATTTTTGTCATAATCAGTTGGCAAAATGAGATAATTGATAAATATACATATCACAGATGAAGGGCGGCGAAATCAAGCGGCTTCCTTTAGCGGAAGCAAAATGCAGAAAGGGGGTCAGCATTGCAGGAACGTAATGCCGAGAATAGGAAGTCATAGTGTCTTATAGGAAATACAAGCCCGTTTTCGCGGGCTTGATACATACTATGTTACTAATTAAAATCAGAATTTGTCACTTCAATAATTAAATCGAATTTCGATGCAACCACTATAATCATTTAATAACATCATTCTGTATTCAGTACCATTTTTCTTATGACAAATTTTAATACTTGAGTAGTTTTCTTTAGGCATATCTCTAAAAACCATAATATAATACGTTTCGTCTGGCAATGAGGTAACTTTATCAAATGATGTTATAATATTTCCGCACTCGACTTCATTTTTTATGATTTCCGTAAGTTTAGATGAACAAGGTGCTTTGCACGCTATAAAAAGAACGTCATTAATGTCCATTGCCATACAGACACCTCCGATTATAAATTCCGATTTATCTTCCTTTCAATTATACCATACATAAGAGCTTTTGTAAAGGCTCTTTTTTTATTTCTCTTGAAAGGAATGAAATGTATGCAGTTAGTGGTATGTGAAAAGCCAAGCGTTGCCGCGACTTTGGCAAAAGCTCTCGGCGCGGCTGACCATAAGAACGGATATATTGAGGGTGGTAACATCATCGTTTCGTGGTGTATCGGTCATCTTGTGGAGCTTGCCAATGCTGATGTATATGACGAGCGCTACAAGAAATGGAGCATTTACGATTTACCGATAATCCCGCAGGAATGGCAGTTTATCGTATCTGCCGGTAAGAACGAGCAGTTTAAGGTGCTGCGCGGTCTTATGAGTGACAGCCGTGTTTCCGATGTCGTGAACGCCTGCGATGCCGGGCGCGAGGGCGAGCTTATCTTCCGGCTTGTGTATAACAAAGTCGGCTGTACAAAGCCTGTCAAGCGCCTGTGGCTGTCCTCAATGGAAGAAAAAGCGATAATCGCGGCATTTGCCGATCTGAAAGACGGGCGCGAGTATGATAACCTTTATCGCTCGGCGCTGTGCCGTTCAAAGGCAGACTGGATAGTCGGAATCAATTCTACCCGTCTTTTCTCAAAGATGTACAACAAGAAGCTGAATGTCGGGCGAGTTCAGACGCCTACGCTTGCGATACTCCTTGACCGGGAAAACGCTATTGCAGGCTTCCAAAAGGAAAAGTATTACACGGTGAAGCTGAAAGCGGACGGACTTGACGCTGTTTCCGAGAAGGCCACGGACGAAAGCGAAGCAAAGCGTATTGCCGGAGAGTGCAGCGGTAAGTCTGCGGTCGTAAAGTCTGTCAAGACCGAGAGAAAGACCGTCAACCCTCCGAAACTGTATGATCTTACGACATTACAGCGCGATGCAAACAGGCTTTACGGATATACCGCACATCAGACGCTCGACTATATTCAGTCGCTCTATGAAATGAAGCTCTGCACCTATCCGCGAACGGACAGCAGTTTTCTCACGGACGATATGGGCGATACTGCCGGAAAGACCGCCGGAACGGTTATGCGTTCGCTGCCGCTCTTTAATAGCATTGAGTTTGTTCCCGATACGTCAAAGGTGCTGAACAGCGCAAAGGTTTCCGATCATACGGCAATCATACCCACACTTTCGCTTGCAAAAACAAACTTTGATGAAGTGCCGAACGGTGAGAAAAACATTCTTTTCCTTATAGTCTGCCGTTTGCTGTGTGCTGTCTCTGCTCCATATATCTATGATACCGTTACTTCCGAGATCGAATGTAACGGTTTTTCTTTTACCGTCAAGGGCAGAAAGGCCATAGACGAGGGTTTCAAGGCAGTAGAACGTAAGTTCCGTGATTATTACAAGGTCAATGACGATGGAGACGAGGAAGAAATGCCCGAAACATCGCTTTCTGAGGGACAGACGATACAGAACGTATCTTCGGAAATCTCTGAAAACTACACTCAGCCGCCGAAGCATTTCACAGAGGATATATTTTGGCAGCAAGAATTACCAATGCCGATTGGGACGGTCGCTATTCACGAGAGGTCAAAGCGTGGGCTGCACAGGAAATGAGCGGTTTTTCCGATTTTCTGAAGAGTCGCTCATCGGATTATTCTCTGACAGCTCACCCTGTCCTTGTGAACGCTGTTGCAGAAAGGTTTATGGCATTTCAGCGCGAACGTGAAAAAGAGCAGTCAGCAATTCTCGGCGAAGCACTGCCGGAACAGGCTGGCGCGGCTATTGCGTATCCGTCCGCAAAGGAACGTTTGCAGGAACTCACAGATATGCTTGAAGCAGGTATTCGTGATATATTCGCAAGCGATAAGTACCGGGAAATGCTTGCGGTTATGTCAAAGTTTCACGATTACTCCTTCAACAACACAATGCTTATAGCTATGCAGAAGCCGGACGCTACGCTTGTTGCAGGCTTCAATCAGTGGAAAAAGGATTTCGGACGCAGTGTGAAAAAGGGCGAGAAAGGTATCAAAATACTCGCCCCAAGCGCGTATAAGTCAAAGAAAGAGGAAATAAAGCGGGATCATGACACCGATCTGCCGATACTTGACGAGAACGGAAAGCCTGTCAAGGAAGAAGTCGAAGAAATGCGAATGGCGTTCAGGTCTGTGACCGTGTTCGATGTATCTCAGACTGACGGAAAGCCGCTGCCGGAGATCACTGTAAATGAACTGACCGGAGATATTAAGGATTTCGACAAGCTGATGGGCGTTCTGCGGGAAATATCTCCCGTGCCTATCAGTTTCGCTCCGATAGACAGCGAAGCGAAAGGCTTCTATGACCCGAATACCAAATCTATCACGGTCAAAGAGGGTATGTCCGATGTACAGACCGTCAAGACTGCTGTTCACGAAATAACAAACGCGAAGCTGCACGATTATGATGCAGTCAAGGCAAGGGGCGATAAGCCGAAAGACCTGAATACAAAAGAGGTCGAAGCGGAGAGCGTCGCTTTTGCAGTCTGCCAGCACTTTGGCATTGATACGTCCGATTACAGTTTCGGGTATGTTGCAAGCTGGAGCAAGGCGAAAGATACGCCGGAACTGAAAAGCTATTGAAGAATTAAAGCCTATATATATGTCCTGTCAGACTCCCGAAGATATGATGAAAGCGGCTGAAACCGAATCCGATATGATCCTGCGCATCATATTTGAACATTATGACGCGGCAGTTTTGCTGCTGTGCAGAAGCGAGGGCAGTTCTGCTGTCACATTCTTTGATGATCTGAT
>JAGBMA010000153.1 GCA_017635095.1 Ruminiclostridium sp.
CCGTCGGAGCCGTTTACCGAAAGAGCAAAGCCGTTTACGCTGCGCTCCTCATCGTCGGTCTCTTCCTCGTTATCGTCTTCTTCCCCGCTGTCTGCGTCAGCTGTGTCATCCGCTGCCGCAGCCGCAGTAGTTGTTGTGGTGGTGGTCTGTGCGGGCTGGTTTTCCTGGAGTGCCGCAGTGGTCTGCGCGGTCTCATTTCCGCCGCAGCCTGCCGTGAGCAGAACAGCCATTGCCGCAAAAGCGGCTGTTAGTTTTTTCTTCATAGAGTGTCCTCCTTAATTATAATAACTGTGTTGACTTGGTTCGAGACCCCATTGCTCAACTATATCGGAATGGTCGGTAAGTCCGAGATAGTACGCCGTTATTTCGGTCATCTCCTGCCATACGGACTCATAATCCGCTTCACGTTTATCAGGATCAAAGTCGGCATCCACACGCATTATATCATTGACATTATTCTGTTTCAGATAATCAATAAATTCCTGTGTGAACCCGAAATATGATGATATGCCTCCGGTGGTGTATAGATCGGGAGCACCGAATGTGTGAAGCATCTCATGAGCTATGGTCGAGGGAAGTGTATTTTCTCTGTCATTGACATTCATGAGCATATTGCACATCTCATAAGGATATTCCTCATCCATGCCGAGCACGATTTTTGTGTAGCTTGTGGTATGGTTATACGCAGGTGTATTATAGACGAGCATATAGATCACCTGATCCGCTCCGGTTGATTCAAGTATATCGGCTGTATATATACTGCTGTCAATATACTGATCCGCTGCCTGCATTGTACTCATCATATCCATAGGGTCTGTATCGACAGTTCCTTTGTAGATCAGCTCGGGGTGCTCGTACCAGTCGTATATGAAGTGAGGAGAGTGACCGTATTCGCTGCTCTTCTCTTCAATGAATTTCACAGCTGTCTCTAAGCCTAACCAATAAGCCTGAAATGCTTCGGTATAGAACAGTTCGTCAAAATCCCACTGGCACTCCGGCGTGCTGACAAAGGCTGAAACAACGGCGATATTGCCTTCAAGCTCTTTTGCCGTACCTCTTGAACCGTCATAGGGATATCCGGTGGTCCCGGAGGAATGCTCGCCCATTCCCTTCATTTCCAGATCGTTTATAAATCCATCGGTATCAAAATCAAAATCCAATTCATACTCATCATCGCCGTCTTTAAATGAATACTTTTCGGTTACATTCTCGTCGGAGCCTAACTCTGTATAATCGGTTTCTCTGTTTTCTTCGCCGTCAGCTTTTTCCGCTTCTTCTGTGCTTGCAGTTTCCTTTAAAGGCGTATCCGATACGGTTCCTGCATCGGCCCCCTGTGCAGGAGCCGAAGTGCTGCTTCCACAGCCTGTCACCGTGAACAGAACACAAAGAGCTGCAAAGACGGATATGATCTTCTTGTTCATAGTAATGCTCCTGTTGTATGAAGACTTCCGAAAATGTACCCTCCATGCACTTTCGGAAGCCTTCTTTGGTCAGTCGGATAAATTTTGGCTATTGCCCGGCGCCCTGCCGCAAATCGCGACAGGACACAGAGCATAACCTTGGAGGGAATGTTGAAGAACTTATTCTTCTGCGTATTCGCTGTAATCTTCTTCGCTGTACTCCTCGCCGCCTTCAGCAGCTTCTTCGCTGCCGCCGGCAACAGCAGCCGCGTATTCACCTGCAAGATCGTATGTACCCTTCTTCAGCACATAATCATACTGGTTTGTGCCGTCGGTAACAGAGTAGGTCAGTGTGCTGTCTGCCTCGTGAAATACAAATCCGAACAGAACACCGTCGATAGTCGCTTCTACACCGTTCGCTCTTACTGTGACTTCACCCTTGCCAGTCGCTACATTTCCGTCAGGACCTATAGCAGACATCGAGACCTCTTTGTCTGTAATGCTGATAGATTTCTGCGCCATTACTTCAACCGTGCCCAATTCTGCCGCAAAGTCTGCAACGGATTTGCCGTTTATGGTGCTTACATACCAGTCGCCCTTGATCTTGTTCATATCAACACCGCCGCAGGACGCGATGCTGAATACCATTGCCGCAACGAGCATAATCACTGCCATTACCTTGATCGTCTTTTTCATTTCTTGTTTTCTCCTTTTTATGAAAAAATTTTTTTATTCAAAACAGCCCTTTGCTGTCTTGTTCCGGTCAGATAAGCCTTATCCTGTCACGGTCGGGCTGCTGCTCGAAGCTGAACAGACAGGCGAGCGCTATTGCCGCTCCGGTAAGCTGTCCGCTCGGCTCCATTGAGGGTATCTGCTTGTTATAATCGCCGTTTATGTACCATGCCGCGAGATCGCCGCCGTCGGCGAGTTTAAGCGTTCCGATATCGGTGTGATACGAAGTGATGCAGTTTTTCTTCTTGAAGAAAAGGAACCGCTTATTCGTAAGCACAGTAAATTCCTTGCCTTTTGAGAAGATCCCGAGGTCTTTATACACGATGATCCGTTCGTCTGCCGTCAGTTCTCCGTTTATGCGTCCTCTTACGGTGTTGATAAGGCTTTCGTTGATGCCTTCAGCCGCGAGATCATCTGTTGTCATAAGGCTCTTTCTGATGTGATCCTCTATTCTTTCCGGAGTCTCAAGCTCGTTCATGCAGTAGATAAGCGTTTCTATGCACTTGCCGACCTGCTTTTTTCTGCGTGCTTCGGTGAAATCACGCTCAATGCGGAATATGTTCTCATCGAAGTTTTTGATCTCTTTTGCGATCTTTTCCTTTACTTCCGCTTCTACTTCAAACTTCGAGCCGCAGAACGGACATTCGAGCATATTCCTCGATCTTGTAAGTTCAAGCCCTCCGCCGCAATTTGGGCATTTCCTTGTTTCCATGTCACAGTGCTCCTTTACTTTTCTTTTTTTGCGAGCATATCTTCAAGCTTTGCGAGATGCTCTCTTACCGCGTCAATCTCTGCCTTTATTTCGGCAGTACCGTTTTCTTCATGTTCTTCTTTCTTGTTGAACTCTGCAACTTCACTGATAGCATTTACCACGATGCCGACAACAACGTTCATCATCACGAACGAGGAAATAAGTACAAACGGCACGAAATATGCCCACGCGTAATCAAACACTTCCATAACCGGGCGGGAAATTCCCATTGACCAGCTTTCAAGTGTCATTACCTGGAAAAGCGTGTACATCGCTTTAGGTATATCGCCGAACCACTCCGGGAATGCTTCACCGAACTGAGTAACACCGATTATAGAGAATATGTAGTATATTATAATGAGAAGAAGCGCAGTCCATGAAATACCGGGTATTGATCTTCCGATCGCAGCAATTATCACCTGTAAAGGCTTCAGCGAGCTTATCATCTTGAAACCGCGCAGTCCTTTCAGCGAGCGGAACACTCTGAACACGCGGAGTATTCTTACCGAAGAAAGAACAGCAAGACCGGAAAGCAGCGAGGTGATGATTATTATGAAATCAAACCAGTTCCATGCGCTTTTAAAGTACCCGATGAACTTATATGCCGCCATTTTCAGCAGCATTTCGACAATAAAAATGCCAAGACAAACGGTATCGAGTATGTCCAGAACGCCGCCGAACGATGACATTACCGCCGGTGAAGTCTGAAGACCGAGTATTATCGAGTTAAGGATTATAACTACTAATATAGTATTCTGAAAAGCACTGCTGTCAACAAATTTTCTTAGTTTTTCCATTATCTTTTCTCTCTTTTCTCTCTTTTGTCTTTACTGGGATCAAATACCCATTTATATCTGTTGGGACATCTCGGTATCACCGAGCGTATTGTCTCCCGAAGTTTTTCATCGTCATACGGACGTTCAATAAAGTCGTATATATGCTCCCTTATCGCAGTTCCCGCAAAGTACGGGTCATCGGTTATCCATACCACCAGAGTCATATCGAAACGCCTGCTGTATTCAAGGACAAGCTCCATTCCCCGTGCTCCGTTCAGAGCCACCACCACAATATCGTATTCGTGCGAAAAGTAGTTGTGTCCGTTGAGCGGATCGCGGTACACATCTATGAGTCCTGCTTCGGTTTCAAGCATTGTTCTTATCTTCTCGTACTCGCTGTCGTCCTTGGTATAGACCAAAGCTTCCATATGATCCCCCTTTCCAGTCAAATAAAAACAATAATCCGCGAACACTTTTATAAAAAATGATCACGGACATAGTTATCACTTATTAAATTTGAAAATGACAAAAAAATGGCAGAGTTATTGCGTCTGCTGTCTGCTGTCTCGTGTCTGAATTGTAGCAAATCAAAGTCATTTTGTCAGGTCCTTTTTTATAAAAAAATCATATAGTTTTCAAGTTAAACATAGCTGATTGGTTTATGCAGTTATTATAAAAGAAACCGATGCTGTTGTCAATGCTTTTGGCACGAACGGCGGATTTTTGGCACGAATGGCATTTTTTTCTATTGACAAGGGCAAATTTCTTCGTTATAATATATAAAAAGGCAGCGGGTAAAGAGGGTGATTTTATGAACATTGCCATAGTAGATGATGCACAGATGGAAACTAAGGCATTTATACATTTCGTCAAAGAATATGGCGCTCTTAACAGAATAGAGACAGATGTGACAAGTTTCTGCTGCGCCGAGGATTTTCTTGAAGACTATGCTCCTCTGAAATATACCTTTATAGTATTGGATATATTCATGAACGGAATGACCGGACTTGAAGCTGCCGCAAAGATAAAGGAACGGGACAGGAACGCGCTTATCGTATTCCTGTCGTCAAGCGAGGAGCATTATCCGGAAGCGCTCCGGCTCCACGCCTTTGATTTTCTGAATAAACCCACCACAAAGGATCGTATTTTCCGGCTTCTCGATGATATCACGTCTAAGATCACCGAGCCGTGCAGCAATCTCAAATTCACCTGCGGCAAGGAAACGATCCGGCTTCCGTACTCCCGCATAGCTTCCGTGACATCAAGCGGGCATTACACGGAGATAACCGATGAGGATAAAACGGTCTATAAGACGCGTATGCCATATACCGAGGTATGCATGTTACTCTCCGAGGACAGGCGGTTCCTTGAGATCAACAGAGGAACTTCCGTAAATCTCGATATGATAGTCAATATTGATGATGAAGGTATATGCTGTATGAAAAACGGAATGAACTTTCCCGTTAATGTGAAAAACAGCAGGTCGATAAGGCAGATATGGCAGAATTATATGTTCGATGTTCTGCGAAACGAGACTGTACGGAGAAAATAAGCCATGGATATGATCGACTTTTTTTTCACTGTCCTTTCAAACTTAGTTGTCGCGCCTGCTGCCGTACTTTGTCTCGCGCCCATGAAAAACCAGTTAAGATACAGCAAAAAGATAATATTGATCGGTATGACAGCAGTTTTCGGAATACTGGTACCTGTCTGTGCCTTTTTACAGCTGCGGTTTTCGCTTGACGCAAATGTCGTACTGCTTCCGATGCTGGTACTCTTTTTCATAGCATATCATCTGTGTCTTAAAGTAAATATCAGCAAATCCATCGGAATATTTGCCTATGTCTGCGCCATAATGTCGGTATTTGCAAACACCTCAAACGGTATTGACGCACTTATAAATCCCGATGCAAACGCTCTTATCGTGACGCACGAGAACGCTGTCCTGCAGTTTGCAATAAGCTCGGTCGGCGCACTGCTGCTTTTCTACCCGATGCACAAATACGGGAGCTTTCTTATCGACAATCTGAACATAGACCGTATATGGTATGTGACAGTCCTTATTTCCGGAACCGTGCTCGCTGTCAATATCAGTATGGTTCCGCAGAATTATCAGACACTCTATACAAATAACGTTTTCCGGATCTTCTGGGAATTGCAGATAATGTTTTTCTTCATAGAAATAGTCCTCGCTATCATATTCTATTTCATAGTCGAGGGGCTGCTCAACTCCGCAAGAAATGAAGCAAGAACACGTTTGCTCGAAGCTCAGGAAAGCAGTTACCTCAAGCAGCAGCACTATATCGAGGAGACTGCCCGCGCAAGGCACGATTTCAAGCAGACGGTGCGTACTCTCGCGGCACTTGCGGCGGATAATGATATTGACGCGATAAGGGATTACCTTGTAAGATATGCCGAAACACTGCCGGAAAATGATGTGCAGCATTATTGCAAAAACAACGCGGTAAACGCCCTGCTCAATCACTACGCCCAGGCAGCGGAAGAAAACAATATCCGTATAAGCTGGGAGATAAACCTGCCCGAAGATATATGTATCAGCAACACCGATCTTTGCATAACTATCGGAAATATCCTTGACAACGCCATGACAGCCTGTGTGCAGGCAAAGGAGAGGTATATCAAACTTACTGTCCGGGTGCATAACGGATCTAACCTCTATATCATCGCTGTGAACTCATTCAGCGGCAAGGTTAGACAAAAAGGCGGACGTTATCTCTCCACAAACCGGAACGGCAGCGGTATAGGCCTTTCGTCCGTAAAGACCATTGCGGAGAAAAACGGCGGAACGGCAAGATTTCACCATGAGGGAAACGAGTTTTTCTCGGAAGTCGTAATGAATGTAACAAAAAATGAAAACAGCATATAAAAAGTCACCCGAGCAGCATCAATATCGGTACTGCCCGGGTATTCATTATTCTGTATAGGTTACCTCAGTTTTAGCAATTTCAATCAATCAATACATTCAACAGCTCCGGCGATGAAAAGTCAGGGCTGTTTTGTTGTTTTTCACATATAAATGAGACAAATTTTGGATTGACTTTTTTTATGCAGATATGTTATAATAAGCTGAATAGTTTTATGCTTAAACCCGCGAAAGGAGCAAAACATTATGAAGAAGTTCAGGAGAATCATATCGGGATTTCTGGCGGCTGCGCTCATACTTACGCAGTCTATGACAACAGCGTATTCCGATGATCTGCCCGACGCAGCCGGTACAACAACGTCGGCGGCGGAAACGACCACGGTCGATACCGAGGGCTCTGAGGATTCCACAACAGGTGAGACATCTGCGTCAGATGATGAGACCTCTCCGCCCGAGGAGAGCGACCCCGGCGAGGGCTTCCCCGAGGACACCGACACAGACACAACAGAGTCTGCAGACGGAGATGAAAAGGGCGAAGACGTGGAATATATTGAAATAACCGCACTTCCCACAAAAACAGTATATTTCATCGGAGATGACTTCGACCTCAGCGGCGGTAAGTTCACCGTTTATCATGCGAACGGTGAGTCGGAAGAGCTCGATATGGCGGAAGAACTGTCCAGGGGAACTCTTGTTGTGACAGGATATGATGCTGCGACGCTCGGCGAACAGACAATAACACTTACATATCTCGAAAAAACCGTTTCTTTTACGGTAAGTGTTGTTGCTGACCCTGAAAATGATACCGAAACGGAGAGCGCCACATACGCAGATGGTAGCAGCGAGGGTGTGCTTACGCTCAACAACGGCATTGAAACAAGAAATTACCCGAACTTCGAGCAGGCGTTTGCGGCGGTAGAGCCTGACAGGGTTAACACTATTACAGTCAACGAGGACATCAGCGTTCCTTACGGAGAGTTCACACTTCCGACGGCGGCGCAGATAGGCACGGGTTCGATCATGATAAAGGGTAAAACCGGCAGTGAAACACTCACGCTCAACGGCGTAACGAGCCTCAGCCCGGGATACGACTTTTATTTATATGATTTAAAGCTTGTTCCGCTCGACAGCAACGGTAATAATCTCACGTCGTTCACGATAAGCGGAAGCAAGAACGTTGATATGCGGTCTGTAACGATCGACCCCGCAACAACGGTAAATGTTTCCGTCGGTGCCGGCAGTGAACTTTATATCAGAGCAACCTCAGCAAAATTCGGCACGCTTACCGGAACAACGACATCTACTCTTGATGTAAATGATTCTTCAATAACTGCGGACAAGGTAACGACTTTCAGTAGTGTTTATGCACAGTCTCCCATTACCGTAACCACATCTATGACGGGTGTCGGCACATTAATGGGTGACGTTATACTTCACGCGACGGCGACCGCGACGATAACTGAGTGTTACAGCGCGAATATCACACTTCTCGCGGAGACCGACACGAACGGAAATATCACGAAGCTCGCAAAGCCCACAATCACGAGTGTTAATGTTGCGAATGATTCGACGTTCACCGTAAAGAAGCCGGTAGTCAACGAAGGCGTAACAACGTATGAAGAAATACCCGTCCCGTTCGGCACACCGATATTCACGTTCAACGGCACGGAAGCGCAGTTCAACGCGTGCAAGAGTTATATCTCGATAGCGAACAAGACCGCGACCGAAAAAGAACTCACGCTGTACTATTATGATAAGGAGATACGCGCGGAGTACGATGGTGTGCTTACGCTCAACGGCATAGACTACCCGAACTTCGAGAAAGCGTTCGCGGCGGTAGAA
>JAGBMA010000154.1 GCA_017635095.1 Ruminiclostridium sp.
CGGCAGCTGCAAAAGTTTTTTTGGAAAGAGAGAGGGGTCGAGGGGAGAGAGAAAAGCCTTTTTTTACAAAAAAAGGTTTTCTCTCTCCCCCGCGGGGCGTGGGGCAGAGCCCCACACGCGCGTCCGCAGACGCGCTGAGGGCAGCATCAGTCGCTGGAATCTATGTCGAGGGCAACGCGGACAGAGTAGTCTGGATAGGCCTGAGCGACCTCGGATTTTATCTGCTCATAAAGGGCGTAGCGGTCATCGACTGCAAAATCGAGAACCACATCAAAAGTAATGCTTTTGGCAGCTGTGTCGGCATAAAAGCCGTGGAGCTGGAGAACTCCGTCGTGTGCAGAGACCATGTTCCTGATGTTACCGCTTATCCGCGCGGCTTCATCATCGCCTGTGTTTACCGAATAAACGCCGACTGTGCTCACGATCACGCCGTGCTTTGAATAAACTTCACCCTGAATGCGGCGGCTCAGCGCGTCTATCTCTTTCGCAGTCACTGTATCATCTACCTCAACGTGTATAGATGCGACATTCTTGTCGGGACCATAGTTGTTTATAAGCAGATCGTAGGCACCGTGAACACCGGGAATGCTCCTCACCGTCTCCTTGATGCTCTTCGTGAGTTCGCTGTCAGCCCGCGCACCGAGCATCTCGTTGACAGCGTCGGAGATCATCTCAATACCAGCTTTGATGATGAACAAAGCTATTATAGCTCCGACCCACGCTTCAAGACTTATACCGAAAAACATATATATAAGAGCTGTAACAAGTACCGATGAAGAAAGTATCGCATCGTTGAGTGCATCTTCTCCGGAAGCCGTGAGCGAGCCGGAATTCACGCTCTTCCCTTTCGCTTTCGTGTATGTTCCGAGCACTATCTTCACAACAACTGCAACCCCAAGTATAACAAGCGAGATCACAGAGTAGTCCGGATCCTCCGGCGATATTATCTTCTTTACCGAGTCAATAAGCGCCGTAACACCGGCATACAGCACTATAGCCGAGACGATGAGCGATGTCATGTACTCTATCCTGCCATAGCCGAGAGGGTGCTTCTTGTCGGGAAGCTTTCCCGCAAGCTTCGTGCCTATGATCGTTATAAAACTCGAAAGAGCATCGCTCAGATTATTGAGCGCGTCAGATATTACAGCTACCGAGTTCGCGGTAAGCCCTATGAACGCTTTGAAGCCCGCAAGCAGTATATTTGCACCTATACCCACAAGTCCCGTGCGGACTATGACCTTTTCCCTGCTGTCTGCAGTAATTTCGTTGCTCATTCCGTTCCTCCCATGGTCAAATTACCGGTATCCTGTTCAATATAACTGAGTATCGCATCAACCGTGATGCGCTTCTGCTCATCTGCTGAGATAAGCGCCTCGCCGTCACCGGACTGTGCGCCGTAAGATGCAAACTGTGCGTGATTTCCGCCGTCGATCAGATGCTCGGTAAAGTTCGCCGGAAAAAGTCCGCGGCTGTTCTCATAGCTTTCCACCGTGAATACTTTGTCGCAGGTCCCGTAGATGCTGCACGCGGAGCCAAGGTGCGAGATATCGCTTACTGTGTATGAGGCAAGAAAGATCATGCCCGATATATCGTTCCTGTTTACAGCACTGTAGTCCGAGGCTGCAACTCCGCCGAGTGAGTGACCCGCCATATACCATCTTCTGTACGTATGCGCGCCGAAAATGCGATCGGCTCTGTGCTCACCAAGCGGCGCGATATGCAGCGGCATATCCACCAGAAATGTATCTACGCCCCTTTCCGCGAGCATAAACATGAGCGGTGCATATGCTTCCGTCTGCACAAGCGCTCCGGGGTAGAAAATGACGGCTGTATCTTCCCCGGGACCGTCGAAGAAATAAGTGTACCTTTCCTTTGTCACATTGACACTGCCGCCGCTTTCGAGATATTCGAGAGCAGAACTGTCCGCCTTGTAATCTATCACGTTTTCCATTGTGAAAGCCGTAACGGCTGCAAACAAAGCCGCCACAAGCACGCCGGACGTTATGCGAAACCACACCGACCTCGGTGGCTTATGCATTTTCTTTCGTACATATCCCGCTGCCGTAACTGCGCATAAAGCAAGTATTGCCAGCATGACAACAGATACAACTATAAAGATCGTTCCTAACATTTTTATTCTATATCCTGCCGTTCTGAATAATTGGCTGCAAAAGTGCAAGGAAAATTTATATATTTTAGGATTTTTCTTGCACTTTTGTTCGTCCGAAGGACGAAATGAGCTTGACATCAAGGAATGTGTCCGTTGTTTAAATGCACCGCAGGCGCATTTAAACAACATCTGAAAATCTGTTTTGCAGATTTTCAGCCAATAACTGCCAAAAGGCAG
>JAGBMA010000155.1 GCA_017635095.1 Ruminiclostridium sp.
TTGAACAGCCTGACCAGAACAAGCGTAATGGACAGCGTGACCTGGTTTTTCTTATCATTTTGTATGATACAGGCGCCAGAGTGCAAGAAATTCTTGACCTTCAGCTACGGGATATCCATTTGGATGGTAACAATCCCTTCGGATAGGCATTGTCAAGATAAACAGCAGGGTAATGATGTGCGCAGCTCAGAAGTTTCCGTTCTCAATGTCTTTCCGAATTAGCTTGCGTACCTTGTCCTCTATGGTTTCGTTGGCCTTGCTGTTGAAGTGCAGACCGACGATATAGGTTGTGCCGCCTGCCCTAATGGTAAGGCTGGGTTCTTTTTCGGGCGTCATGTTGTTGCCTGAACTGAAATTATTTTCCATTATAACCTCCAGAAATTATTATCGTTCTGTACCGCAATGTGTATCGCGTATTTGGTCGCGCCCCTTCTCCCACTGATGCAGCATATCCTCAACCACCACACGGATGTCGGTCAGTTTCTTCAGTTCACCATGGACTTCCTTGTGCTGTGCGGATACGCTGTCGGTTTCCACCTCAAGCCGCGTGACTTCCTTTCGCCAAGCTGACAACGGCAGCTTGCCGTCGGGCGTGAAGTAGGGTTTCAGCCTACGCGCCGCCATATAGTAAAAGTGAAGCTCCTTTTCGTGCTCCGCTTTGAACTTTTCGCGGCGTCCCTTGAATTTGAATGCGTTCATCTGATTGTAGACAGGCCGGTACTCTTTATAAATTTCTACCATTCGCAAAAGCTCCTGCAACTCGGATATACGTTCCTTGTTGCCGCGCACGACGGCATTCAGCTCAGAAGCCCGGTCGCCGACCTTCTCAGCGTAGGCGCGGAGATCGTCAACCGTGCTGATGTTCCGCTCGGTGAGAATGTTGATGACCTCTGACCACTTTTTCAGGTTGCTCAGTTTTCCCGCGCTGCTCCATGCCCCGGCGCTCCGTTTCTGATAATAGGCGTTCAAGAGCTGTGCCAGGTCAGGCTGCTTTGGCTTTTCCAATTTTTGACGGATACCGGCAATCCACTCCAAGATGGATTTGATCTTTTTTCGGATCTCCCGCAAGGAGGCGTTGAGTGATCGGATGCGGCGGTTGAGGTCGCCCTTTTCGGTTCGGATGCCCCTGGCCTCCATTGCCCGGACCGCCGGCCCCTCATGGACGGTAGGCAGCTCGTCAAGCCTGCGGTCTTTGTTGGAGCGGTGATCTATCCGGCAGTCAAGGTCCTTTTCCTCAAAGACGCGGTTGACATAGTTCGCCCATTCCTCCCGCCAGCGGATCAGCGTGTCCTTGTTTCCCCAGCCGGTTGTGGAAACCGTATGACAGACATATTTCCCTTTGGCGTTGCGTTTTTTGTTCCCCTGCTGGTCCAGCTCATAAACGCGGCGATGTTTTTCTCCCCACTGTCCATCTTCCAAAATTGGACGGATAGGGCAGAGGAGATGAATGTGAGGATTTGGGCACTCCTTATCAGGAGCATGTACGGCGAAATCAACGACCATGCCCCTGCTGACAAACTGCTCTATTACGTATTTCCGCGCCAAGGCGATATTTTCCTCTAATGTCAACTCATTCTGAAGGGCAATATCATAACTGAAAGCGAGCTGTGCCTTTGGATGTTCTTCAGCTTTTTCGACCGCGTTCCAAAGCGTTTCCCTGTCGAGATACTCTTTTGGCGCCTGCGGCGGTAAGAAGATTTCCGTATAACGCACTCCGCCCTTTTTGGTATAGTCCGCTTGTTCTCCATAATACTCGCTATACAGCTTTTCCCCGGCGCGGTAAGCTGCGGCAGCAACGGCAGACTGACCATTGCCACGCCTGATCAGGCCGGCGTGAAAATGGTAGAGCGACATCACCCGCCGCCTCCGAGAATGTCATCAAGCACTTTCTTCGCGCCAGGAAGTTCCAGAACCTCACGCATGAGCCGGTCAAATGTTTCTTCGGACATGGCCTTGACCTCTGGCCAGATATTTTCGACGGATGCGCCCCGGACGATCAGACGATGATTTCTCTCTTTACGCTTCTTCTGCCGGTAATACTCCATACGGTTTGTGAGCCGCTGTTCCTGATGGCGGTATTGCTCTGCCTTTTTCTCCGCCTCCGCTTTCTTTCGTTTCAGTTCCTCAATTTCTGGATTCGTAGATTTGACCTCCTTTCGGTGAAATAAAAATGACCGCTCTGCCGGTTATGGCAAAACGGTCTGATGGTAGATTTCAGTAATTCCCTGTTGACTATCAAGGAACACTATTTATAATCTGCTTGGGAACGGCAATAAGCCTCCCGGTGGGCTGACAACTAAATCCGATTTTTTACCGGACGGATGTGCCGGCAGTTGGCAGGCAATGGAAAAACCTGAACCCATTCATGGGTGCTTACCGGACGAATGTGCCGGCGGTTGACGGACAACGGAAAAATCAGTCACCAAAGGAGAGTATGTTTCGCTGCGGCGATTCTGCTCTCCTTTGAGATTTTTCGATAAAACTGGCATCTGTAATGAAACGGTAAATGGGGATAGCTGCGTCAGCTGCGCAAGGGGCGACAGCCCCTTGTACGGAGCGCAGCGACGCGAAACACCGGAACTTTCGTAAGTTCCGGCGCGGCCTCGCAGAGCGCACATGCACCTGCCGGAGGGCAGGTGCATATAAGTGCGCCCTTACGGGAATTACTTTTTCGCCCCTCTTGTGGTATAATTAAAACTACAGCATGGACGTTGCGAAAAAAACTTAAATAATTTTTCCTCCTCTGTGAGAATCAGCCCATATTTTCGTATTTAAAAATAGAGAGGGGATGTACGGATGCTGATGATGTATGTCCAGATGCTCGATGCACCACAGGAAAAGGTGAAATTTGAGCAGGTTTATAGAACATATCGCAGCCTCATGTTCCGAATTGCCATGAAGTTGCTTCAAAACACTCAAGACGCTGAGGACGCAGTACACAATGCCTTTGTTCAGATGATACGGCATTTTTCAAAAATTTCTGATGTTCCCTGTAAGAATCTGACCCCTTGGATCGTATCTATTATTAGAAACGAAAGTATTTCAGTCCTTCGCAAACGCGGTGACCTGACGCCCATAGAAGAATGGGACGGCTGCGCGGATACAACAGCGCAGGTAAGCGACTATCATGAACTATTGGGGCTGTTTGCCAAATTGCCCGACACCTACCGTTCCGTTATGGAGCTAAAGCTGCTTTGGGGATATAGTGACGGCGAGATCGCGTCGCGGCTTGGCATTTCCAAAACGGCAGTCAGTTCACGGGTAAATCGGGGGCGGGCGTATCTTCGCAATATGGTGGAACAGGAGGTAGACGGAAAATGACGGATCAGGCACTGGACGATCTTGCCCGACGCCTATTATTAGACACAGCAACACTTGGATGGAACGACGAGATCAATGACCAAACGGAGCATACGTTTTCGCGGAACTTTGAGAGAAAGATGAAGCCCGTCATTCAGAGAGCCGATCATCCCGTCCGCTACTACGCCACACGGCTGTTGACGGCGCTGCTGCTCATGGCTTTTCTCGGAGGCGGGAGCCTGTTGACCTTTAGCGCGGAAGCAAGAGCATCCTTTACCGCGTGGATACGGGAAATCCAAGAGCAATGGTTTTCGTATCGTTACGAAGCGCCGGAGCTGCCCACACCGACGGGCACAATGTATCTGCCGACCTTTATCCCGGAGGGTTGGCACGAAATCGTCGCGCCGGAGCTGGGCAATTTCGTCCACGTTATCTTTCATAGTAACGAGGGCGAGCATTTTATCAATTATTCCTATCTGATCGGCAGGCAGAAAACCGTGCTGAATCTCCAGCTTGAGGGAATGCGCGTCATAAAAACGCAAGTGAACGGTATGCAGGCCGAGTTGTATGTCGGCAGCAGCGACCGGCCGAACACGCTCACTTGGACGGACGATGCGCTCGGTATCGTATTTTGGCTGTCCGGCGAATTGGCGAAAAATGAGCTTCTTCACATTGCCGAAAGTGTGGAGGCTGTAGAGCCGATGACCGTCGAATATTCACCAACATGGTATCCGCCCGGAGGCTACTGGCTCGATACTCCCACGGAGTATGAGGGGCTTGAGACAAAGATCATGGTCGATCTCAACGACGAAACACACCGCGTGTACTTTGGGTACAGCGCGGACGAAGTTCCCCCGTTGATTCAAGATATTACGGCAGAGCAAGTCAGTGAGGCCGTCAGCTTGGCGGGCCATGACAGGACACTTTGGAAAGTGCAGCGCGACGGTGAACTGTCGGCGGTTGTCTGGACGGATGAGGACACCGGACTGACCTTCTATCTTGCCGCATGGTTTTCCGTTGACGATCTGCTACGCATGGCGGAGAGCGTACAAGTCAGCGCCAACAATTTCACCGACGCCATGCACGCGCACATGTTTGACACGCCGGAGGAGGCGTCGCGCTGCTATGATTTCAGCGATCAAAACGCGGAATGGACGGTGTTTTATGAACAAGTGAAAGAATACGCGCGCTTGGATTATCAGGCAGAAGATTATGAGGCAAAAGCCTATGAAGCGCTACGGAAAGAATTTCAGGAGGAACACATCTCCCCGCAGCGGGCGAACGCAATTTCGGAATTGGAGCCGATCATGGAGTCCCTTCGGCAATCGGGGGAACAACAGGAAATTATAGTCCGGCTTTCAATCCTGCCTTATACGGCAAGCGTTACGCGGGGAATGCGCGGCAATATTTCGGTGTTCCTTTATAACGAATACGACGAGGAGATCGCGTACTATAACAGCGACTACGGTGAATGGTACGATCATTCGACCGCGCTGGAACAGGTGTTTTGGCGAAAATCAATGGACGCTTATTCTGCGGCGTGGCAAGCGGCGGCGGATGAAGCAGATATTACGAAAGAAAGGTAAACTATGGAGGGCGACTACATGGATATTGGCTCTATCGGATTGAGATCAAGTGTTTCACAAGAGCAGGTGACAAATCATCAATTTGTTGGATTTACAAAGGATGGCAAAAAAATCGTCCGGGAAACTTCTGAAGACGGGGTGGTTTCCGTTAAAATTGATCCCGAGGGAGAAAAAGCGGATGCCGAGAGGACGAAAAGGCTGCGCGAGATCATGCAAAAGGTATACGCAGGAACAAAATTAAATGAAAGCGAATTGGCGTTTCTCCGCGCCAACTATCCCGACACATATAAATCGGTGGTTGAGAAAGAGAAAACTGGCCAGATTTACACCACTTCCTACGGTGTCGCAAAAGCCGAGATACACGCCTTGGAGCAGATGCAGAGCGCCTCGGACGCGGTCAGCTTGGATGTGAGAGCGTAAAAAGCGGGACGCTTTCTATATCCGAGTTTGTCGAAACAATTTACGGAAGGAGCCAAAATCATGTTTGTAGGGAACACCAACTTATCGCGTAACAATCATTCACCCGCGATGCAGCCGAAAAAGAACGCCGCTCCGAGTGTGGCGGCAAAGATCAGCGCGGCAACATCCGGCGCAGCGAAACCAGCGTCCTCCATGAAAGATAAGATGACAGCTTTTTCCTCCGGGCTCAAACAGGCTGTTGCGGAGGCAGCGAAAGGCGCTGTCGATACCGCTGCATGGAAACTTGATACGACGACCCGGCTGGAACGCATCAGCAACTACACAAAGGAGGACGCCCTGCGCCGCGCATGGGATGCACAGCAGCCCACCGTGCGTATCGACCTGACAGGACAAGGGACGGTGCAAGGAGCTGAAGGCTGGCGTCCGTCCGCTCTCCAGAGTGCGGAAACGATGCAGGACTTCGAGGCGCAGTTGCAGACCGAGGGACTTTCGGCAAAGCTGGACGACAAATATTGGGCGAACTTTGCCGGCGATTTGCGCGCGGTCAAATATGGTGCAAGTGCCTCCGCGATCACGGCGACCGGCGAGGATTTCCAGCGCAAGGTGGATTATCTGGCTTCGCGCGCTGCGGCGGCTGAGGCCGTTATCAAAAACAACTTGGGCGGCAAGGAACAGGAAGCACAGCTTGCCAGACTGAATGAGACGATCAGCGGCGTCGCAAGGGAGATCGCCACCAGTTATTCCGAGACTGTCGGCTCGTTTTTGGAGCAAAACGGCGTGTCCGGCGAAACAAGCAAAACCTATGATTCTGCTCTTCGCGGCATTGAAGCGAAAACCGACGCCTATCGCGCCGCGCTGACGGACAACAAAGAGATTGCCGATCTCAAAGGCACTTCCGATCAATGGCTGCTCCAAGATGACGCTTATGTGGCGTCTGTTCTTCGTAGCAGCGGCGACACACCCGCGCAGGAAAGCGCCGCTGTCTACTCGATAAATGATCTTGCGGCGCTGGGGCAGTTTACTTCAGAGCTTGCGTCAATGGAACGCTCCACCGACCTCTATTCGATGGACGAGGAACGCATGGGGCTTGATTTTGCTATGCTTTCCATGAAAACGGATACCATGCAGAAAAGCGGGACTGTCAGCGCCGCCATGTCGCAGACGCTCCAAAGGGCGGCAGATGGGTATAAGGACGCATTTTTGAGCCGCATGGACGCACGATTGGAGAAAGCGCAGAGCTCGGGCGCGGCAGCGGGCGATAAAAAGGGTTTTGCCGCGCTTGACAAGAACGCGGTGCAGAATGTTTACTCTCGCACAATGCAGTATTATAATACCATAGGAAACGCTTTGCAGGCGCTCCAAAAAGGCGCGGAGTTTGGGCTGAAACAGCGGACGCAGAACGCCGCGCAAACGAGCGGGATTTATCGCTATACCAACAGCGCGTCCTATTGGGATAGCTTTTTCCAAGAAGGCGAGGAAAAGGACAGCGCATATCAGGCCACGGGTGTCACGTTCAACAATTACGCCGCAGGTTGGAAGGACTTTGCCAGGAGCTTGAACGGCAAAGGCGCGGTACGCCTCAATCTGACGCTCCGCCCCGCAGATTACTATGGCAACGGCAACCAAGTGGATGCGCGGGCATAGGCAAGCATATCTTTATAATCGAGGCCAGCGTCGTATTTGGCGCTGACCTCTTTTAAGACATCACCCTGCCGCGCGAGGCAGATCAAGCATGGCACTCTCCGCCGCGATGACTTTCGCCATCTTGTCGGTGGCGGTTTCGGTGGCGCTCTGCTTGAGGTAGCCGGACACCGTGAGGACGGTGTTACCCATGCGCACCTCGGTCACGCAGTCCGGGCTGCGGCTGGCGGGGCCGGTGGCCCGTTGGATTTGATTGCTCATCTTCGCTCCTTGCGCTTTTGCCATACCATATTGTAGCTCAGCGCGTCAGCCAGATCGACGGCCCCCAAAATATTGGTGGCACCCTTACTCCGCTCGTCCACCTTGTTTTTATCCAAAACAGTGTGGACATAGGAGCAAAAATGTGATAAAGTACAGTCGGGAGGCGGTTCGATGGAAACAAAAACAAGTCTCGCGTCCGGCATCGAGGTAACACAGGACAGGGTGGACTACGACGCGGCGTGTAAGCGCCTGCTGTCTGAGAAGATCATTTTGGCGTGGATTATGAGAAGCTGTCTTGCAGAATACCGGGACATTGACGTAAACGAGATTGCGGAAAAATATATTGAGGGAACACCTTTCGTATCTGAGGTTCCCGTCTCGCCGGACGAAACCGGCCCTCGCATCCGGGGCATGGCGCAGGATCAATCCTCGCCCACTGAGGGAAGCGCCTACTTTGACATCTACTTCAACGCCATCGTCCCCGGCACGAAGGAAGTCGTACAGATGATTATCAATGTGGAGGCGCAGGCAGACTATTATCCGGGCTATCCGCTGCACAAGCGCGGTGTTTTCTACTGCGGACGCATGATTTCCTCACAGGACGGGACAGTGTTTGTCAACTCGCACTATGAAAAGCTCCAGAAGGTGTGTTCGATTTGGGTCTGCACCAGACCACCACAGTATATGGAAAACACGATTACCCGCTATTATATTGCGGAGGACAACTTGGTTGGCGATGTTCACGCGAAACCTGAATACTACGATTTGCTATCTTTGGTGATGATTTGCCTCGATAACACTGGAAAAGGTAACAAGGGAATTTTGAAACTTCTCAATGTTCTTTTGTCATCAGAAGTGGCACCGGCAGAGAAAAAACAGATTTTACAAGATGAATTTCAAATTCCAATGACGCAGACTATGGACAGGGAGGTGTCGAATATGTGCAATCTCAGTCAGGCTGTTTGGGAGAAAGGCGAGGCAAGCGGTATCGAAAAGGGCATCAAGCAGGGTTATGAAACCGGTCTGCTGGCATCTGTTAAGAACTTGATGGGTAGTATGGGGCTGACCGTTGACGAAGCTATGAACGCTCTCCGTATTCCTGATGCGGATCGTCAAGCTTATCTTGCCAAACTCCAGCAATAACATGTCAAGAGCGTGACCATTATTGGTCACGCTCTTTTGATAAGGCTATCCGTTACGGTAACGGTACTGGAGCCTCAGCCATCTTGCTCTCTTTGAGCTTCTGCCTGTACCGCTTGCCTGCGTCGCGTTGAACTTGCAGAAGGTGTTCATATTCGACGGCGGCCTGTGGATCGGTCTTTGCTGCCTCCCTCAAACGCGCCCGTTTCTGATTCGCCCGTACCACCGCCCTGCGTTGCTTTGCGGCCTTCTTTTCGCGCTGGCGGACTTCTATATCCGCGATGCGCTGTTCCTCGGAAACCTCCGGCGCGGGAGGCTGATAGCACCCGATAAAGTTGAAATGAATTTCAATCTTCTGCTGACGGAAAGCGGTGCGCCCACCTGTCGCGGCATGGACAACGATCTTGTCGATAAACTCATTGAGCATGGTGTCCGTTACTTCCTCCATCGTCTTGTATCTCCGTACAAGGGCGACAAAGCGGTCAGAATCCACTTTCTTCGGCTCACACGTCTCCAGGTTTGACCGAAGCTCCGTAATCCGCGCCTCAAGCTGGACCTGTTCGTCATCGTACTGTCCCATCAGACGCTGAAGCTGACGCTCCGGCAGGTTTCCGGCGATATGGCTTTCATACAATCCCTTGATGAGTACGTCTAACTCCGCAATACGCTTTTCCGCCGCCGCGAGTTCCGCCTTGCTCTCCTCAGTTTCCAGAGATTCCTGGCTCTGCCACTGCGCTTTAAGTTCCGCGACAAAGGCGTCCTCGTTTTCAAGGATGTACTTTGACACCTCCTGAATTGCTGTCAGAATGGACGTTTCCAATACCGACGCCTTGATGAAATGAGAAGTGCAGCTTTCGTAGATGTTACGGTAGTGACTGCACTGGAAGCTGGAATTGGAATCATATTGCCGCCCGTTCGCTTTCGCTTCCGGGCTGGAATAGCTCATGCGTGCTCCGCAGTCGGCGCAATACACCATGCCGGACAGACGGTGCGAATAGGTTCCGTTTGGGAGCTTCTTCGGCCTGCGTCCCCGGCGTGTCTGCGCCATATCCCATGTCGCCTGATCTATGATCGCCTCATGGGTGTTGGGAAAGATCAGAAGCTCGTCCTCAGTCGCCTTCCGGCGCTTCTTTGTTTTGAAGTTTTCACAGATGGTCTTGCCCAGCACCGTATGTCCAAGATATTCCTGATGGTTGAGTATGTACCCGATAGATGTGTTCGTCCAGAGGTACGGGTCATGATAGGAGTGCTGGCGCGCGTTGTCGGGATGATACTTTTCCTGATAGGCAGAGGGGATCAAGACCTTATCCGCTCGCAGTGTGTCCGCTATCGTCTGCATAGGCGTTCCCTCTGCCGCCATCTTGAACACTCTGCGAACCACGGCAGCGGCCTCCGAGTCAATGTGGAGCTTCTGCTTGTCGCCGGGGAGCCTCATATAACCGTAAGGGACAGCGCCGCTGCATCTCAATCCGTTTTGCATACGGGATTTGAAGATCGCCTTGATTTTGTTGCTGGTGTCTTTCGCGTAAAACTCGTTCATCAAGTTCAAAAATGGCGCAAAATCGTTGTCATTGGGGCGGTTGCTGTCAATACTGTTATTGATTGCGATAAAGCGGACGTTCTTCTGAGGAAATAAGATTTCAGTGTAGAACCCCACCTGCAAATAGTTCCTTCCCAGACGGCTCATGTCTTTGACAATG
This sequence comes from Ruminiclostridium sp., assembly GCA_017635095.1. Taxonomy (GTDB): domain Bacteria; phylum Bacillota; class Clostridia; order Oscillospirales; family Ruminococcaceae; genus Ruminiclostridium_E. The sequence goes on from JAGBMA010000155.1 coordinate 10,049, forward strand.
ACGGTTCCAACATTTCCGGCCTCGATTTCGGCAAGCATAGCGGAGAAGCCGGGGCGGTTGAAATGAACACCGCTGTACCCGTCGTCAGTGAAATGCTGGAGACGTTTGAAACCTTTAGACCGGGCAAATTCCTCCAGGTAGGATTTTTGATTCACTATGCTGTTGCTCTCACCCTGCTGCTCATCGTCACGGGACAGTCGCTCATATAAGGCGGTGATCTTGTTCGACGTTGTTGCCATGTCGTTGACGCTCCTTTCGGCAGATTATTTCGACAAGCCGCGTCATTTCTCCGCGTTTGTCTTAGCACATTATATCCTTTCGTTAGCGTTACTGGAAAAGGGAGGAAAATGAGGACTATTCCTATCATGGAAAAAACTCGAGACCATCTGATAAAGTATTGCCGAAAGTTCCATCCATACAATCAAGCGGATGATTATCTGTTCTATACTGATCGTAAA
>JAGBMA010000024.1 GCA_017635095.1 Ruminiclostridium sp.
TGAAAAGAGAAAATGAGATAGCTGCGTCGGATACAAGGAAAGCCGACGAAGCCGGGCTGGCGCCCGGTTAGGAGGTTTGACGCAGTAGACGGCGTGGATAGCTCTTTTTCTCTCAAATTGGGTTTTTAGAGGTTCCCAATATAAGCGCCCGCTGCGGCGCAGGAAGGACAGCAGATAATGGCAATTGAAAAGGTTATGCTCGTTTATATCGAGGGTGCCCTTCGCAGGATCAACAAAACGCTGATAAAATGCTGCGAAAGCGAGTGCTTTCATATAAACCCGCCGCCCGACACGTCGGGTTCAGAGCTTGCGGCGAAGAACCTGAAAGACAAGGGCGTGTATGACAGACTCGCAAAGCGCGCAAAGTCGCTTGCGGATCAGCTCGGAGTAAAGCTCGACCCGAATGTGTCATACGACGACATAGATTACAGCGTAAGCGTGGACTTCAAGAAGTACCTCGATGAGATCGACGGTATGCAGAAAGCCCTCACCGAGGAAAAGATCGGACAGAGTTCAGCGCTCCGGTCCGAGAACGCGATCTACGAGAATCTGTCCCAGCTATCCGGCTTCGATGCGGATTTCGCGGAGCTGCTCGCCTGTAAGTATGTGAAGTCGCGCTTCGGACGGCTCCCCAACGACAGCATCAGAAAGCTCTCGTTCTACAGCGGCAAGACTTTCTTCTTCTACCCCTTCGAGCAGGAAAAGAACTATACATGGTGCCTTTACATAGCTTCGGTCACGGAAGCCAACGATATAGACTACCTCTTTAACCAGCTCGGCTTTGAGCGCACCAAGCTCCCGGATTACCTTAAAGGCAACTCCGAGGAAGCCACAAAAAAACTGGTCGCACAGATGGAAGACCGCAACAAGCGCATCAATGAGATCGACGCGGAACTGAAAAAGATCGCCGACAGAGAGGGCGCAAAGCTGTCGAAAGTCTTTGCGAAGCTGAACGCCATAGGGAACAGCTATGAACTGCGCGCCAACGTGACCGTATTCGACGGCCGCTTCCACTTCTCGGGATATATCCCGGCAAAAGAGAAAAAACGCTTTACCGAGCTCATGCAGTCGGTGGGAGATGTGACCCTCACGTTCCGGGAGACCGCACCGGGTGAGACCGCGCCGGTAAGGCTGAAGAACAACCGGTTGTTCAGACCTTTCGAGATGTTCGTGAAGATGTACGGGCTCCCCGCCTCAAACGGCATAGATCCGACCCCGATAGTTGCAATAACTTATATGCTGCTTTACGGAATGATGTTCGGAGATGTGGGACAGGGGCTCTGCATAATGATACTCGGGCTCATACTCACGAAATGCACAAAAGCGGGGCTTGCCCCGATCATAACGCGTATCGGCTTCTCAAGCACCATATTCGGTATAATATACGGGTCGGTATTCGGAAGCGAGGAGATAATAAAGCCCTTCTTCCATATCCCCCAGATCTATGAGATGCTCGGTTACAAGGAAGCACCGGCGGATATATTCTCAGTCTCCACAATGCTGCTCATAGCGGCGCTTGTCGTCGGCATCTTCCTGATACTGTTCACCATGATCCTCAATATAATAGTGAGCCTGAAAATGCATGATCTCGAATCCGGCATCTTCGGAGCGAGCGGTATCTGCGGATTCGTATTCTACGCGGCACTCGTAGCGGGGCTCGGTTCAAGCTTCGCTTTCGGCATGAATATAATGAACACGGCGTATGTGCTTTGCCTTATCGTGCTGCCGCTGGTGCTGATCTTCTTCAAGGAGCCGCTCCTGCATATGCTTGCGGAGCGCGGAGTCAAGTCCGCCAAGACCCAGAAGAACGGCGGCAACATAGACACCGGTCTGAAAGCGCGTCTCGACGCCATGAGCGAGAACAAGGGCGCTGAGAAAAAGACCGTGGGAATGTTCATAATTGAGGGCATAATCGACCTGTTCGAGACCTGCCTCACCTACCTCACAAACACGATGTCCTATCTGCGTATCGGCGGATTCGTACTGAGCCACGCGGGACTTATGCTCGTTTTCAGCATTCTTGCAGGTATGTTCGACGGAGTCGGAAGCGTGATCGTCCTTGTGATCGGAAACATCTTCGTTACCGGCTTCGAGGGCTTCATCGTCGGGATCCAGGTTCTTCGTCTCGAATTCTACGAACTGTTCAGCCGTTATTTCAAGAGCGGCGGGATACCTTTCAAGAGCGTCTCGCTGAGTTCTGAGGCTGCATAATAAAATTTCGGAGGAAAAAACAATGATACTTTATTTATTACCCCTTTTTGCACTCGCTATGATAATCGTGCCGCTGGTGATCGCGATCCGCAAGGCGCACGCAGGCGTACCTTTCAGCCGTAAGAACACGATACTGCTCAACAGCGGTCTTTTCGTGGGCACAATGATACTCATGACCATCTTCCTTCCTGTCATAGCGGCTGCCGAAGGCGTTCCCGATGCTGCAGCTGCTGCTGCGGCTTCCGCGGGCGTAGGCAGTGGTCTTAAGTACATAGCTGCGGCTATCCCGACAGGTCTTGCTACTATCGGTACCGGTATTGCGGTCGGCAACGCGGCTTCTGCGGCTATCGGCGCCACAAGCGAAGACGAGAAGAACTTCTCCAAGGCGCTTATCTTCGTCGCACTGGGCGAGGGCGTTGCAATATACGGACTTCTCGTTTCGATCCTTATACTCAACGGCTGAGGAACGCGCCATGAAGTGCTTTCTTATAAGCGACAACGTTGATACGCAGATGGGCATGAGACTTGCGGGGGTCGAGGGCGTGGTCGTTCACAAGTACGATGAGGTCATGTCGGCTCTTGCGGAAGTTACCGCGAAAGATGATATAGCGGCAGTCTTCGTCACCAAGAAGCTCATGGAGCTCTGCAAAACGGAGATAGAGACAATGAAGCTTACGCTGCGTAAGCCGCTCATAGTCGAGATCCCCGACAGACACGGCGACTCGCATATTTCCGAGACTCTGAGCGGATATGTGAGCGATGCCGTAGGTATCAGGATTTAGGAGGAGCCCCAATTATGGCAGAAGTTATGACCAAGCTCGACAAGCTCAGACAGCAGATCCGGGCTGCCGCGGAGCTCGACGCGAAGCGTGTGCTTGAAGACGCGGAAAAGCGTGCAAAAGCAATGACGGACGAAGAATCCGAGCGCATCGAAAAGGAACAGGGCGGAGCTATGCTCTCAAAAGTCTCCCGTTTCGAGAGCGGCGAGCGCAAGCGTGTCTCCGAGAGCCGTTATGCGGCCGACAGAAAAGTGCTCCTGCACCGCAATGCGCTTGTTGACGGACTTTTTGATGATATAAAAGCCGAGCTTTCCGAGCTTACGTCTTCGGACAGGTACAAATCTCATCTTGAAAAGTGCGCCGAGCGTGCCGACAGCGAACATAAGATCTCCGGCGATGTCACGGTGTACTGCAGAAAAGAAGACCTCACCGCTGCGGGAGAGGTAATGAAAAAATACGGCGCAAAAGTTGCCGCCGACCGCAATATCACTCTCGGCGGGCTTATATTCAAATATCCGGACAAGGGTCTTTTCATCGACCTCACCCTCGATACAGCATTCGAGAACGAGCGCTCTGCTTTCGCTTCCCGTTCCGAGATGCAGCTTTGACAGAGTCGCGCCGGAACCGGCAGCATATCTGCCGGATACCGTTCCTGTCCTTTCTCCGGCTGCGGTCTGGCTGCATACCGGCGGAAGAGCCGGACAGAACAACACTATACTGAAAAAGGATAGTTCAGATGAATAATACGATCTATGCAATCAACGGTCCTGTTATCAAAATACGGGAAACCAAAGATTTCGCCATGCGCGAAATGGTCTATGTCGGAAAGAAACACCTGATCGGCGAGGTCATCGGTGTAAACGACAGCTTCACGACCATTCAGGTCTATGAAAACACAGCAGGCCTGAAGATCGGCGAGGAAGTGGAAGGTACCGGCGGCCCCATGAGCGTCACCCTCGGCCCCGGAATAATCTCCAACATCTTCGACGGTATCGCGCGTCCGCTCACAGATATGAAAAAGACCGACGGCGTGTTCGTTACCGAGGGAAGCGATATCCCCACGGTAGATCCCGACCGTGAATTTGATGTGAAAGTTATCGTCAGGGAAGGCGACGAGCTGAGCGCGGGTCAGATATATGCGGAATGCCCCGAGTCTCCGCTCATAACTAACCGGGTCATGGTACCGCCGGCGATAAAGAGCTGCAGAGTAACGTATGCTGCAGCCGACGGAAAATATAAAGCCAACGATACTATACTGAAAGCCGATGTGAACGGCGAGGAAGTCGTTCTTACGCTCTGCCAGAAATGGCCGATAAGGACTCCCCGTCCGGTGGCAAGACGTATTCCCATAAACACTCCCCTTATTACGGGCCAGCGTGTGCTTGACTCTATCGTGCCTGTTGCAAAGGGCGGTACCGCAGCTATCCCGGGCGGATTCGGTACCGGAAAGACTATGACCCAGCACCAGATCGCCAAGTGGTGCGACGCGGATATCATAGTGTACATCGGCTGCGGCGAGCGCGGCAACGAAATGACGCAGGTTCTTGAAGAGTTCGGCGAGCTTATCGACCCGAAGAGCGGCAAGCACCTTACCGACCGTACCGTGCTTATCGCGAACACATCGAATATGCCTGTTGCAGCCCGCGAAGCGTCTATTTATACAGGTATCACCATAGCGGAGTATTACCGCGACATGGGATATGATATAGCGATAATGGCGGATTCCACGTCCCGCTGGGCGGAAGCGCTCAGAGAGATCTCCGGACGACTGGAGGAGATGCCTGCCGAGGAAGGTTACCCGGCATATCTGCCGTCGAGACTTGCGGAGTTCTACGAGCGTGCAGGTAACTGTAACGTTCTTTCCGGAAAGCGCGGAAGCGTAACTATAATAGGTGCGGTATCACCTGCGGGTTCCGATTTCTCCGAGCCGGTAACACAGAATACCAAGCGTTTTGTGCGCTGCTTCATGGCGCTTGACAAGCCGCTTGCCTATGCAAGACATTATCCGGCGATAAACTGGCTTACGAGCTATTCCGAGTACATTCCGGACTTTGCGGAGTATTACGAGAAGAACGTGGGCGAGGATTTCCTCGATGTAAGACAGGAGATAAGCAATATCCTGCTCGAAGAGAACAAGCTCATGGAGATAGTAAAGCTTATCGGCTCGGACGTTCTGCCGGACGATCAGAAGCTCGTGCTTGAAGCGGCGAAAGTTATACGCGTCGGATTTCTTCAGCAGAACGCGTTCCACAAAGACGATACCTATGTACCGATGAGCAAGCAGCTCCTGATGATGCGCGTGATACTTAAACTCTACCACAAGGCGGAAGAAGCGCTGAAACGCGGCGCCGCAGTGGCGGATATACTCGGCACGGGGCTTTTCGAGAAGCTCATAAAGATGAAATACGACATTCCGAACGACAAACCGGAGATGTTCGATGAATACAGCCGTGAGATCGACGACACCATCGGCGCTCTCGGCGAACTCACAGCGTAAGGGGGAGAACCGATATGAATATTCAGTATGCCGGTCTGGCAGATGTAAACGGTCCTCTTGTGGCGCTTGAGGGCGTAAGCGGCGTCGCTTATGAAGAGATCGCCGAACTGCACCTTGAGGACGGTACACGCCGTCTCGGACGAGTTGTGCAGATGGAAGGCGACAAGGTCATACTCCAGGTATTCGAGGGGACCACAGGGCTTTCTCTTGACAACACCCGTACCGTGTTCAAGGGCAGACCTCTCGAAATACCGCTGAGCACGGAAATGCTCGGACGCGTATTCAACGGCGCGGGAAAGCCTGCGGACGGTCTCGGAGACGTGTTTGCGGAGAAGTACGGCGACATCAACGGACGCGCTCTGAACCCTGTTGCAAGAAATTACCCCCGAAACTACATACACACGGGCATAAGCTCGATAGACTGCCTTATGACACTTATCCGAGGTCAGAAGCTCCCGATATTCTCGGGCTCCGGTCTTTCCCATAACAAGCTTGCCGTGCAGATAGTAAAGCAGGCGAGGATCGCCGAAGAGAACGGTCAGGATTTCGCGATAGTCTTCGCAGCTATGGGCGTGCAGAATGACGTCGCGGATTATTTCCGCCGCGAATTTGACCAGGCAGGTGCAAGCGGACGAGTTGTAATGTTCCTGAACCTGTCGAACGACCCGATCATAGAGCGTATCCTTACGCCAAAATGCGCACTTACGACAGCGGAGTACCTTGCGTTCGAGAAGAATATGCACATACTCGTCGTAATGACGGATATTACGTCCTACGCGGAGGCGCTCCGTGAATTCTCGTCATCAAAGGGCGAGATCCCGGGACGTAAGGGTTATCCGGGTTATCTGTACTCCGACCTTGCCGCAATGTACGAACGTGCAGGCGTTATAGAGGGTTCAAGCGGCTCGGTGACGCAGATACCGATACTTACGATGCCGAACGACGACATCACCCACCCGATACCCGATCTTACGGCATACATTACTGAGGGTCAGATAGTGTTTGACAGAAACCTCGATTCCGAGGGAGTTTATCCGGGTCTTTCGGTCCTGCTGTCACTTTCGAGACTGATGAAAGACGGTATAGGCGAGGGCTATACCCGCGCAGACCACAACGATGTTGCAAACCAGTTGTTTGCAGCCTATGCCAAGGTGCAGGACGCGCGTTCACTCGCTTCTGTTATCGGTGAGGACGAACTTTCCGCGATTGATAAGAGATATATAGCGTTCGGTACCGAGTTTGAGCAGCGTTTCCTGAACCAGGGCTTTGATGAGAACAGAAGCATGGACGAAACGCTGGAACTTGCGTGGGATCTGCTGTCGCTGCTGCCGAAATCGGAGCTTGACAGAATGAACGCGAAGCTCATCGAGGAGCACTACAGAAACTGATGAAAGGACGGTAAGCTTATGGCACAGCAGGTTTTTGCCACAAAGGGCAATCTTATAAATGCAAAGCACTCGCTCCGGCAGGCGCAGCTCGGCTATGAGCTTATGGACAGGAAGCGCAATATCCTTATAAGGGAAATGGTGTCGCTCACAGACAAGGCGAAAGAGCTCAGCGGCAGTCTTGAAAATACTTTCGCGGAAGCGTATTCGGCGCTGCAGAACGCGAATATCATCGACGGCGTGATACTGGAAAAATCCAAAGGTATGCCGGTGGATAAGACCATCGGGATAAGCTACAGAAGCGTCATGGGAATAGAGCTTCCGCAGCTTTCCGGCGGGGATATTCAGCCTAAGCTCTGCTACAGCGTAGCCGATACGGATTCAAGCTTCGATAAGGCGTATATTAATTTCCTGAAGGCGAAACAGACGGGTCTTATGCTTGCGGAGATAGAGAACAGCGTTTATCGGCTTTCGGTAGCGATACGAAAGTCGCAGAAGCGTGCGAATGCACTCAAGAATATACTTATACCGATGTACCGCGATCAGGTAAAGTTTATTTCCGAAGCACTTGAGGAAAAAGAGCGAGAAGAGTTCTCGCGACAGAAGATCATCAAGGCAACAAAGGCGAAGAAAGAGAATAAATGAAATAACGGCAGGCTCAGACTACGGATCGTAGCAGGGTCTGCCTTTTTTTGCCGTTCGCTCTCCGAATGTAAAGAGCACTCCAAAAATTTTTCATTTGGAAAATGGGATGAAAAATTTTTGGAGCCTCGCTCTTGACATTCGTCGTGACGGTGCGTTGTACGGCTGCGCCGACGGGGCCGGGTGGGAAGCAGGAACATCTGCACCGCCCGTCGCTCTTTCCATTTTAACGCACCGCACCGCTCACTGTACTCCGCAGATATGACGGTTATGCACCTCGGGGGCGGATAAAAAGCAGGAATGGTGTACAGACGCCTATCTTTGAGGCCGCAGCGCGTGACGAACAAGATCTTCGGCGAGGATAGCAGGAAGGGAAAGTGCCACCCAGGAAAAAAAGAATGTGGGACAGACCTGCCCCATGATGTTGAACGGAAGCTTGCTGTAATCCCAGACGCGGAGCCCGAGCCATACGTTGTAGATAAGCCCGCAGCCAAACTCCGCGAGCGTTATGAATGCACCGCCCAGAAGTACCTGAAGCCAGAGAGGGGGAGATACGCGGAAGAAGCTGTTGAAACCGCCGATCCAAAGAAAACAGATGCCGCCGAGCACAAACATGGACGGGTGGGTGTGCCCGCGGTAAATGACCTCGATAAGCCCATATATAAAGCCGCCCATCAGAAAAATCACGAATGAACGCGTAAGCTCCGCCGCGAAACTGTCTTCCCTCATGCCTGACCTCCAAGTACCGTGATGAATGTATTTTGTGCATTTTTTCAGGGTTTTATTCATATATTTTACGGAGGTGGGGTATGGATATTTTACGTTTTATTGCAGGTCTTTCCGCGGCTGCGATCGCGGCTTTTCCGTTTTCTGTGCAGTCTGCCGGCGTGGAAAGATCGGTTACTGCGGACATTAAAAGCGCAAAAGCGGCTGTGCTTGTGGAGAGCTCAACGGGAAAAGCGCTGTGCGGGCTCAACGAAAATGCAAGAATGCCGATAGCGTCGGTGACAAAGATAATGACGCTGCTGATAGCGGCGGAAGCTGTGGAGAGCGGAGAGCTGCGGTTCACGGACACGGCTGTGTGCTCAGAGCACGCAAACAGCATGGACGGTTCGGTCATATGGCTCGAAACCGGCGAGGAGATGTCGGTCGCCGATCTTGCGAAGTCTATCGTTATTGCGTCGGCGAACGATGCCTGCGTGATGCTCGCGGAGCATATCGCCGGCAGTGAGGCGGCGTTCGTGGAAAAGATGAACGAGCGTGCAGAAGAGCTTGGAATGTCAAACACACATTTTGCGAACTGCGTGGGATATGATGACGATGACCATTACAGCAGCGCCCGGGATATCGCGGTAATGGCTGCGGAGCTGAGGAAGTACAGCTATTATGATGAGTTTCTGATGACGAGGCTCGACAGCGTAAGAACGGGGACTTCACGGGAAACACAGCTGCTCAATACGAATAAGCTTATAACTTCTTACAGCGGGATAACGGGGCTGAAGACAGGCACAACGGACGCGGCAGGCTGCTGTTTCTGCGGGACAGCAAAGCGAGGGAACATGGAGCTTACTGCGGTCGTTCTCGGCTGCAGCTCAGACAGCGACCGCTTTGACGCGGCTCGGAACCTTCTGGATTTTGGTTTTGATGGGTACGAGCGAGTGACTCCGCGCCCGGACGTGGCGGAGCTTACCGCAATACCGGTGAAAGGCGGGATAAAGACGGACGCGGACACTCGTTTTACCGGCGTTTCCGAGCTTATACTGCCAAAGGGCAGCGGGGCGAAGATAAGGTATCATTACAGTCGGGCGGAAAGTATAGAAGCACCCGTCGAAAAAGGACAGGTGCTCGGATTTGTAACTATGGAGATAGACGGGGACGTTATCGGGAATGCGAAGATAGTTTCCGCCGAGGAAGTTCCCGAGCTTGATCTCGGGCGATGTCTCGGCTATGTGTTCGGAGCGCTGATATCGTTCTGAGGGGTACCTCTAAAAACCGCTTTGAAAAGAGAAAATGAGATAGCTGCGTCGGATACAAGGAAAGCCGACGAAGCCGGGCTGGCGCCCGGTTAGGAGGTTTGACGCAGTAGACGGCGTGGCTAGCTCTTTTTCTCTCAAATTGGGTTTTTAGAGGTTCCCGTAATCTTCTGCATCAGCCTTGCAGCTTCCGACGACAAAAAAACTCTCCGGATTTTACTTTACAACGATTGACTTATGTGTTATAATAAATGTGTCCTCAATAACTGCCTTTTGGCAGTTATTGACTGAAAATCTGCAAAACAGATTTTCAGATGTTGTTTAAATGCGCCTGCGGTGCATTTAAACAACGGACACATTCCTTGATGTCAGGCTCATTTCGTTCTTCGGACGAACAAAATTGCTTCAAGCTGCGCTATGAAGCAATTTATTGGCTGATGAGCAGACATTAATAAGTAAAACGCGCCGGCAGTATTGTACGAGGGTATGGGCGGCTGCAGCCTCATACGCCGCTGCCGGTGAGCCGTGAATTGCAGCAGAGATATAGGAGAATACATCGTGAAAAAGACTTTAAGAACAACTTCCGCATTGCTTGCTGCCGTAATTGCAATGTCCTGTGCGTCATTCGCGGCGTTTGCGGAAACGGAACCGGAAGCTCCGGCTGATGCAGAGATCGTTTCGGCTCCGCTTTCCGGCGGCTGGAAAATAACGAGCGGGAACATTGCCATGAGCAAGAACCCCGACGCGAAAGCGGCATTCAAAAAGGCGGTCAAAGGGCTTACCGGAGTGAAATATGAAGCCATAGCAGTCCTCGGCTCACAGGTCGTCGCGGGGACAAATTACGCGATACTCTGCCGCTCGACGGTGGTAGTTCCCGATGCAAAGCCGGAGATAAAGATCATGTATATATACAGGGATCTTCAGGGGAACGCTGAGATAACCGGCTTTCAGACTATTATAGGCACTCAGCTCATGGGCGGTTTTTCTGCAAATGACGGGGCTCTGTCCGTAAAGAGCAGCAAGACTGTGTACAATACATTTAAAAAGGCTCTGAGGGATCTCGACGGCGTTTCCTACACTCCCGCAGTGTACCTCGGGAGCCAGGTGGTCGCGGGTATGAATTACATGGTGCTCTGCAGAAGCAAGGCGGTCTCGCCCGGCGCGCCGTATCAGTGGGCTCTTGTGACCGTCGGAGCCGACCTTGACGGAAAGGCTTCTCTCGTTGCGATAGAATCCCTCGATCTCGGATACACCGATGACGAAAATGAGGAGCAGGCAGAAGAAGCAGGCGGTGAAGCAATGGTAGGAATAGCAAATCCGTGGTCGGAATATAAGACTGTCTCCGAAGCGGCGGAAGCTGCGGGAGTTGAGTTCGATGCTCCCGAAAAGCTCGGCAGTCACAAGATCGTCTATATTCAGGCTATAAAAGGCATCGTCGATGTACGCTATGAGAAGGACGGAAACATCATAACCCTGCGCAAGGGAACGGGAACAGATGACATAAGCGGCGATTATTCCGAGGCGGATAAAACATATGAGAAGAAGATAAACGGCTGCAGCGTCACACTGAAATGCAGAGGAAAAGGTGTTTATGCGGCAGTCTGGAATGACGGCAAAAACTCGTATTCCGTATTTTCGGGCAAAGCGCTCACGGAGTCTTTCATGGAAAAGATAATAGCAAAGATGAACTGACGCGCTGGCGGCACATATACGGACATTGCTGTGCGGCATATGAAAAGTAACAATTGACACAGGCAGTGTTTTATGATACAATAAACAGTAAGGAATGCTTGTATTTTAGAAAGGAGGATCATAATATGAACAACGATCTTACACTCCACATCTACGCATTTGACTGCAGCGCCATACCCACAGAGCAGCACGACAACATTCTTAGAGCGGTAAAAAAGTACGGCGTGGCTCTGAAAAGCACAGGAAGAAAACAGATAGTTTCCGGTATAAGGTTCACGCGCCATGAAGAGGCCAGGATAAAGTTTTTTCCTCTCGAAAAGTTCAAGGTGAACTCGTGGCTCGAAAATGACGGAAGTGGTGCCTGCAATATGCTTGACCAGACTTCAAGGATCATGCGCGAGACAGGTGAATATCTCGCGTCTATGCCGGAGAAAGAGCGCCCGTCACAGGTCATAGTCTCGATCATCGTTTTCGGACGCGATAACGCAAGTGTACACTGCACTTACGATCAGCTCCGTGATATGATCGCCCTGCAGCGTGATGTGTACAAGTGGAAGTTCTTCCTGCTTACGGACTTCACAATAAATATGGAAAAGCTCGGCATCGCGGAAGATGACACGATCATCATAAAAAAGAACGAAGCCGACTGGTTCAAGAGACCATATGAGGAGCTCACGGAAAAGATGCTCGAAATACTGCCGCGCGGTGAAAACAACTGACGGTAAACCACCTCAAAAATGAAGAGATCCTGAAAAAATATAGGGTACCTCTAAAAACCGCTTTGAAAAGAGAAAATGAGATAGCTGCGTCGGATACAAGGAAAGCCGACGAAGCCGGGCTGGCGCCCGGTTAGGAGGTTTGACGCAGTAGACGGCGTGGCTAGCTCTTTTTCTCTCAA
>JAGBMA010000156.1 GCA_017635095.1 Ruminiclostridium sp.
CGTCGGCTTTCCTTGTATCCGATGCCAGAGCAGGATGCTCTGACTATGCCGCCCCAATAGCGCATGGATGCGCTTTAATCAGCGGCATAAGAGCTATTCTCATTTTCTCTTTTCAAAGCGGTTTTTAGAGGTACCCATAAGGCAATGCCGCACGAACACAAACAGAATAAAAAAGTAATGTATAATGTAAACATATAAATGATATCCCGCAGCCGGAAAACTGCGGGATATTGTTTTGCTTGCTATCCGATATAGTACTGCGCCTGTGCCGCGAACATTTCCGCGTAGATCCCGTCGGGTCTTCCCACAAGTTCGTCGTGGGTGCCGTATTCTTTTATGGTGCAGTCCGCGAACACGGCTATCCTGTCACAGAATTTGCAGCTTGAGAGCCGATGTGATATGTAAACGGCTGTTTTACCGCCTACAAGGGTGTCGAACTGGCGGTAGATATCGTACTCTGCAACAGGGTCGAGTGCAGCCGTCGGCTCATCGAGTATCACCACCGGTGCATCTTTATAAAGCGCCCGGGCAATAGCGGCTTTCTGTCTCTGACCTCCGGAAAGATCGGTCCCGTTTTCGTCAAAGCTCTTGAATATCACTGTGTCCAGACCTGTGGAGAGTTTTTTTACGTCTTCCGCAAGTCCGCATTTCTTAATGACATCATTTATTGTTTCGTCGTTGTCCTTGCTGTCGGAGAATGCGATATTCTCACGAAGAGTGAAAGCGAAGAGACTGAAATCCTGGAACACCACTGCGAACAGTTTTCGGTATTCCTCATCGGAGTACTCTCTTATATTCACGCCGTCGATGAGTATCTCGCCTTCGGTCACATCGTAAAGCCTGCAGAGGAGCTTTATGAACGTTGTCTTTCCCGCGCCGTTCAGTCCCACGACCGACAGGTGCTCGCCCTGCTTTATGGTGATGTTGATATCCCGGAGTACCCACTTGTCGGAGCGGGGATATCTGAAGGAAACATTGCGGAATTCGATCATGTGGCTGTCACCCGTGACTTTGCGCGTACCTTTCTGCATTGCAGCGGGATAGTCCATAAATTCGATATACCGGTGAGCATATCTGCATTTGTTGAATATGCCCTGGAACCCGTCTATAATGCCGTTGAGGGAGAAATAAAGCGTTCCCGCGGCTCCGATACACATGGAGAAATCGCCTATCGAAACAGCTCCCGTAAGTGCGAGCCAGCCTATATAGAAATAGCTTATCCCGTCGCGCAGAGAATTTGTGATATCCATTCTCCACTGATATCTGCGCTCTTCGTGGGATTGTTCCTTCCATATGCCGCACATCTCTTCGGTGTAGTGTCGTGCCTTCCAGTTCATCATATCCGCGCTGTGATAAAGGCGGATATCCTTGCCGAAACGGAAATCGGACAGCCCTTCAAAAAGATAGAAAAAGATGCGGTTGAGCGTTGAAAGCTCGGCGAAGCTCTTCTGTTCTATGCCATTGATCTTCGACTGGAACAGGGCTATGAGAACGAGGGAGATGATCTGCACCGGAAGAAGCCACGGACAGGTGAAGATTATGATGCCTGCGCTGGTAAGAGCCGTGACCGAATTGACAAAGATATAATATGCGGAATCGGTTATTCCGACTATCCCGCCGCTGTACCAGCTCATTCCCTCCTGCGCCTTGTTCAGCTTGTCGAGCGCATCCGGGTCTTCGGTATGCTGGAAATCCATTTCCATTGCACGTTCGGCAAGCCGGATATCTATGTATTCTATGAACCATTCCCGGAGTATGTCCTGGAAATAATTCCCGGCTGCGGCTATAACGGAGGAAACTGAAAGTACCGCCATAAATGCCGCCGCCCATATTATTGCATTGGTGATGTGCGCCTGGACATCTCCTCCTGTCATTGCCACCAGCTCGTCGATTATGAACTTCGGGACCACGATGCCCGCGGTGGTAGAAGCCGCGTTTGCAAGACCCATTATCACATATATCACCACGAACCACGGCTTTTCACGAACCAGTATCCCGAACATGAACTTCAGAGTCGGAAGCACTTTACGCTCTTTTTTCTCACGCATTTGTGACCGCCTCCTTTGCATTACCCGCGTCATCGACGTAGTACTGAGCCTGAACGCGGAACATCTCTGCATAAGCGCCGTTCTTCCGCATAAGCTGGTCGTGGGTGCCGTACTCCTCAAGATGACCGTCCTTGAACATCGCCACATTCTGACAGAACTGAGTGGAGCTGAGTCGGTGGGATATATATACCGCGGTCTTTCCGCCGATAAGCTTGTCGAAGTCGCTGTAGAGGCGGCTTTCCGCAAGAGCGTCGAGTGCGGCGGTCGGCTCGTCGAGTACGACCACAGGCGCGTTCTTATACAGAGCCCGTGCAAGCGCAAGCTTCTGTTTTTCGCCGCCCGAGAGATCGACGCCGTCGTCATGTATTATTTTCAGTATCTCTGTGGTGATTCCGTCCGGAAGCTCTCTGAGCTTGTCACCCATGCCTGCGTCGATAAGGCATTTTTCGGCGAGTTCCTTGTCTGTGTTTTCGGGGGACTGCATCGAGACGTTTTCGGCAAGCGGGAACGCAAAAAGCTCCACGTCCTGGAATACCGGCGCGAATGCGCGGTAGTAGCTTTGTTTGCTGTACTCCGCGACATTCACACCATTCAGCAGTATCTCGCCCTCCGTAGGTTCATAGAGCCGCAGGAGCAGTTTTATGAAAGTGGATTTTCCCGCGCCGTTCAGACCCACTACTGCAAGCCGTTCGCCTGCTTTTACGGTTATCGAAAGATCCTCAAGTGCGTACTTTTCCGCCCTGGGGTACCTGAAAGAAACGTTCCTGAACTCGAACTCATAGCTGTCGAGGACGGGGAGCTCCTTTCCGGCTGACGCATCGCTGCTTCCGATATCGAGGAAGCTGCGGAAATCATCTGTCTGGCGGCTGCGCTGAAAGAGATCGGCAATGCCGCCGAGGAGGTTGTTGAGGTAGTTGAACATGGTGGTGGAGCTTGCGATATAGAGCGTGAAATCGCCCAGCGTAACTTCACCCCGTGACACGGCATAGATCAGATAAATATATACGAAAAGCTGAACACACTGTGTTATCAGGGTCGATGTTACCGCTACCGCAAACCATAGTTTTTCGTTCTTTACCTGTGCATCGTACCGCTCTTTTTTCAGCTCGCGGTACTTTTCCGTGAGCCAGCCATTCAGCCCGAAAAGACGCACTTCCTTGGCAAATGTGAAGCTTGTGACCTCTCTCTGCATATAATCGTTCCTGCGCCACCATAAGGCGAGAGGATCCCATATATGTGCCTTGCCCCACTTATTGGCGAAGTTTCGCACAGCAAAGTTCGCTGCGGCAAGCACCGCCACGCCCAGCATTATCCAGATGTTCAGCGTTCCGAGGATAACTATGCCCGTGATCGTGACTGTGAGGGAGATCAGGAACCGGAATGAGTGCCGCATAAGCCCCTCGATCCCGTCTTCATTATTGTTGTGGGCGTTTGATGCCTTCTGATAGCAGTCCATTACGTCCGGGTCTTCGAGACACCTGAAATCTATGCTCATGACCTTGATGTTCTTCTCAAGGACAAGCCGGAACCTCATGAAGACCGTCCTGTACCATTCGTAGGAATAAAGCGAATTTAGCATAGTTACGGCTGCCTGTGTGCCGGTAAAGACAAGCATCATCACCAGCAGCTCCGACTGTTCTTTCTGACCGGTTATCATGTCGATGATGAATTTTGATATGAATGTCCACAGGTAGTTCATGAACGGCGCGCATACGATACCGAGACATAAGATCGCAAACAAGCCTTTGTCGTATCTGGCGATCGCACTGAATATCCATTTCAGATTGCTTATAAGTCCGTATTCTCTGTGAAGCGGATTTTGTGTTTTATCTTTTTGTTTTTTATTCTTCATTTTTACAGACCTGTACGAAATCAATCGTTGCCGGAATTTATTGCAGTTGGTGTGTACTGCATATAATAATATCGTATCACAGAGGTCTCACACCGGAAACCGCTTCATTATAACATGGAAATTCTATTTTGTCAAACAAATAATACGAAAGCAAACGAAAAAAGAGCTGTCCGTTCCGGAACGGGATAGGACAGCTCCCGGCTTTTCATACCAATAGGGTACCTCTAAAAACCACTTTGAAAAGAGAAAATGAGAATAGCTCTTATGCCGCTGATTAAAGCGCATCCATGCGCTATTGGGGCGGCATAGTCAGAGCATCCTGCTCTGGTATCAGATACAAGAAAGCCAACGAAGGCGGGCTGGCGCCCGGTTAGGAGGCTTGACGCAGTAGACGGTCACGGCAGGAAGCCGTGGTATTGCCGCCAAAAGCGCGCAGGACGCGCGCATACAAAGCGGCATAAAGTGGATAGCTCTTTTTCTCTCAAAATGGGTTTTTAGAGGTTCCCAATAATATGCCGCAGGAAAATGCATCTCAATGACGCGGTCGGGTCAGTCAGACGGCGATCCACAGGACGGGCTTTGCGGGAATAAGAGCTTCAGCACCCCCAGAACACATACATCTCGTAATACATCACAGCCGCCACCGCTGTTGTATTCATCAGGGTATTGAGGATATATATGTGCGCCGGAGCTTTATTCTTTCCGCAAGCCGTTGAGATCACAGACGTTACAGCCGACACCGAACACACGGCTGCGCATATCATCTGGATCACACCGAGCGCAGCGCCGGACCCGAAGGTCATTCCGCTGCCGGACGCACAGTACATGACATACGAGCCGAGCCATGTGACCGCCGAGACCACAAGCGCGATATTTCCCGCGGTCATTGCAGCCGAGCCGGAATATGCCTCTCTTCTTCCGTGTTTTTTCAGCTTCCGCCTGACACGGATAAAGTACAGCGCCGCGACAGCCAATACCACATAAAGCGCCAGAAGCAGAAGCTCCGTAATGTAGCCGTCGTCCCGTATCAGATCCATCGAGCCGTATCCGAGAGCCCTTGTACCGTCGGGATATATCTTGTCCGAAAGCATCTGCATTCCGTTTTCGTCACCGATAAGGTACACTCCGTTACCGATATCATATGCAGGCTCATCGAGCGAGAGCGCGGTGAGATAAGGCATGAATCTGAACAGTCCCCGGTATGTCGAGCGCGACATCGTGTAATACCCGGTGAGCCGTGTATCAGCCGTACCGCCTGCCGTGAACCTGTCCGGTGTAAGCTTGCCGAACACAAGTTCCGGCGTATTGTACAGAAAAGCGTTCCCGTCCGGCTCGTTTATCATCACCGCAAGTCCCGTCTTCGATACCGGGTCGAAGATCAGGTTCGCCTGACCCGCGTTCGTGGCACCGCTGTGACCGTAGGTACGGACGCCGTATTCCTCCGCCCAGAAGCCGTGACAGCAGCTCGGGATATCGGAGCTTCCCCGGAATGACGTTCCCTCAAAAAGCTTATCCTGCGTTTCTTTGTGCAGGAACAGCGGAGCATCGTCGTTCACAAGCGCCTGTCCGTAGGTCATCAGGTCCGCAAGCGTACCGGTGACCGCTCCGGCAGGGTAGGGCATAATGTAGTCCAGCCGGTTTCCGAGATCGGTCATTTTCCCGGATATGGGGTCAGCGCGGTAGCATTTCAGCTTTCTGCGCTGTTCCTTTACCCACGGATTGTCGGAATGAGTCGGGTCAACCGAGGTATGCGACATTCCCAGCGGTTCGAGGATATTCTCATGCACATATTCACAGTAATCCGTTCCGCTCACGCACTCGACGACATAACCTGCAAGAGCCGCGCCGTAATTCGAGTAAGCGGTCACTTCGCCGGGACGGTGTATCTGCGCAGGCTCACACGCCTGTAACGCTTCTTTCAGCGGCAGTACAGTGCTTTCGTCGGACGTTTCGATCTGACGCATTGTCTCCTGCCAGCCGGCGCTGTGGTTCATAAGATCCATGAATGTTATCGGATCGTCATAGGAAAGGTGCCGGAAAAAGCCTTCCGGAAGATATGTGCGGATATCCGCGCCGAGATCGAGCTGTCCGCGCTCCCACAGCTGCATAGCGCTCACCCAGACGAAGGTCTTGGAAATGCTTCCCCATTCGTAAACGCTGTTCTCATCGGCAGCGATACCGTTCTCTATGTCGGTATAGCCGAAGTTGCCGGTGTACAGCACGTCCCCGCCCTTGAAGACGCCGACTTCCGCAGACGCGAACGGAGTTTTGCTGTCATTCTCCAGTTTTTCAAGAGCGCTCCCGAAGTCTCCGGCTGTTATCCCCGACGGGAGCACATAGCCTGTATCTTCGGCGCAGACCGGGACTGCAAATAAAGCCGACGCGCACAAAGCGGCAATTGATCTTGCAATTATTCGTTTCATTGAAAGCCACCTCACATATCCTTGTCGTCGTATTCAAGGACGGTGCAGACGTAATTGTACATTGCCGAGAATCCGGCAAGCGCGGTCATCACGGCGCAGAACAGCAGCCCGTCCGCCGCAGTCACAAGCTGGACAATAAGCTGCAATACCACCAAAGCCGCCGCGTCCAGCGGTATCATGCCGGAAAAGAACAGCATGATGAAAATGTACACAAAGAGAATGATCAGAGTTACGATCACAGTCTTCGGCTTTACCCTGGCCGCTCCGTTCATGGCTGTATCCATATTGCTGTTGCTGAACCAGCTTTTCAGTGAAGCACCGGTAATTACTGCTCCTGCCGCAAAGACGATAAAGAACAGCGTATCGTATATTCTGTCAATGCTCATACCGAAGTTCTGAACAAACGCGTCCCAGAATCCGGCATTCTTATAAACTCCCGCGGCGAACGAGATCTTCATTATCGCGAACATTATAACGCTTACCGCGGCGTACGCGATGAGTGCGAAAATGAACCGCGCAGTCACAAGCTGTTTCCGCGATATCGGAAGCAGTGAATACAGCTTTTCGCAGTTGTTTTTGCCCTGCACCTGAAATATCATCGGCACAAAGCCTGCGGCAGCGATCAGCACACACAGATATGTCCCCATAGGGTCAATGAACAGTCCGACTGCGGCACCTAATACGAGCATGAGGATAATAAGCGGGCGCATACTGTTTTTGGCGCCGTTCATCATAATGATGTCGGTGCGGATAATGTCAAGATAAGTCTGCATGATCTCACCCCTTAAAGCTCCCGCTTCGCAAGCTTCGCCGCGGTTATCTCGCCGAACAGCACGCATATCCCAAGAACTGCGAGGGCTGTGACGGTAAGCCCTGCCCACAGCGGCATATCCGGCAGCTTTATTTCCGGATAGCCGAGCTGTCCGAGTATAAACACGCCGCCCATTACCAGAACGACTATCGAAGCCAGCAGTATAATAAATATCTTCATCTCATTCTCTCTGCCATGTATCTGTCCCATCATCTCCATGAACGCAAATACGAGGCAGAAAAAAAACGCAAATCCGAAGAGGAAGGGTACGAGCTCCGCGAACTCCTCCATGCTGTATGATTCCGAAAGTTCCTTTATCATATCATTGTCCTTCGGCAGAAAACGGTTTAAGTTGAGCAGCACGGCTGCAAAAGCAACCACAAGTGATGCCGCAGTACTTACTGCGTGTGTCACAAATATGTAGAGAAACCGCGCTCGGGTGATGTTTTTCCGCCCGACGGGAAGAGTACCGTACAGTCTTCCGAGATTGTCCTTTTTCGCGGACTGCAAAGGAATTATGAGCGCTCCGGCAGCGGCTGTTATTGCGAGCGAGAAACCCGGGAAAAGAAACAGTATTGCTGCTCCGATCGTAACGACGATCCCAATTGCGGCAAAAGCATTGGGAGCCGTTTTATTTGCGGCATCCTGCGCACTGATAAAGTCAAAGCGCATCATTTTAAGAATGTCTTTCATTCTTATCCTCCTTTGCGATATAAACGAGAATCTCATCAATACTTGCTTTCTCGTATTCGAGCGAGGACGGTATGCCGGTGAGGCAGTCAGTCGGGATAAGTGCTTCAAAGCCGTTTCGGTAAGCGTGGAAGCCGATGCATTTTTCACGCAGCGCGTCCGGGACATCGTCGTTCCCGCCTTTTAGCACAGCATACTTCTCCGCAAGCTCGTCCTTTTCACCGGTGAACCATACCTTACCGTTATGCAGCACGGTAACGTAGTCCGCGATACGCTCCACATCGGCAGTGATGTGTGTTGAGAAAAGCACTCCGCAGTTCTCGTCGGTGATATAGTCCGACAGGATATCGAGCAGTTCGTCGCGCGCCACCGGATCAAGTCCGCTGGTAGGCTCGTCGAGTATCATAAGCTCCGGCTTATGGGAAAGAGCACAGGCAATCATAAACTTCATCTTCATGCCCTTCGAGAAGTCTCCGATGCGCTTGTTGTCCGGCAGTCCGAATTCCTTTACAATACGGAAGAAATCTTCGCTGCTCCAGTTCTTGTAAAACGGTCTTAGCTGCTTGTCTATGAGCTTCGCGTTCAGGTTCTCAGCGAGGTAAAGGCTGTCGAATACTACGCCGAGGCGTTCTTTTATAGCTATGGTATCGGTCACGCTGTCAAGCCCGAACACGCTTATCTTACCGCTGTCGATCTTCGCCATATTGAGTATGGAGCGGATCGTGGTTGTCTTGCCGGAGCCGTTCTGACCGACAAACCCCATTATGTAGCCTTTCGGAAGTGCGAAAGATACATTTTTCAGCGCGAAATCCCTGTATGACTTGTTAAGTTCCTTAATTTCAAGAATATTCTCCATAATTATTCCTGCTCCCCTTTCATAAAATTTTTCAGTGCTTCGATTATATCGCTGTCGGACAGTCCCGCGTTTCGCCCGTTGGTGACTGCTTTTTCAAGACCGTCCTCCATTTCGTAGAGCATACGCTCCCGCATAAGCTCATTGTTACGCGGTGCGACGAAATAGCCTTTGCCGGCGACGGAGATGATGAATCCCTCTTCGGCAAGATCGTTGTAGGCGCGGGTGGTGGTGATGACGCTTATCCTGAGGTCTTTTGCAAGCTGGCGGACAGACGGGAGCTGCTCGTCTTCCGGTACCGCGCCTTCGAGTATCTGCGATTTAATCTGCTGCTCTATCTGCTCATAGATCGGCAGATCGGATTTGTTTTTGATTATTATTTTCATAAAAGCACCTGCTATACTGTACATATTTGACTATATACAGTATAGCAGGTGCTTTATTGTTTGTCAATAGTATTTCATAAAAAAGTTCCGAAAAAAATACTCTTCTTTTTCATCGAAGAGTGTTTTTGTGTGAAGATACGCCACGCGATCTTTATGACCCTTTACTATACGGGTATGCGTGAGGGAGAAATGCTTGCATTAACTCCTGCCGACATTGATCTCGACAAGAAGACCATATCCGTTACCAAGAGCTTTCAACGGCTGAACGGTGTGGACGTTGTGACCTCACCGAAAACCGCAAAAAGTGTCCGCACTGTGACGATCCCCGAAAAGCTCTGCTCCTGCCTGTCAGAGTATATGGATAAATGCTATGGACTTCAGGATACCGACAGACTGTTTCCGTACACAAAGCATTATCTCTACCACGAAATGACCAAGGCAACTAAGGCGGCAGGTGTGAAAAAGATACGGGTACACGATATCCGACACAGCCACGCAAGTCTTTTGATAGAAATGGGATTTTCTCCGCTTCTCATTGCCGAGCGTTTAGGTCACGAAAAGGTTCAGACCACTCTTGAAATTTACAGCCATCTCTACCCGAACAAACAGAACGAAGTAGCCGACAAACTTGACGAGATTTGAACTCTCCCAAAGACCGTCGGCTACAAAAAATCTCAAAAAAGTAGCCAATTTGTAGCCGCAAGCAAAATAAAATCCCGAAAACCCGCATAACAAACGGACTTTCGGGATATCAGCAATTATTCCCACTCTATCGTTGCCGGCGGTTTACTCGTGATATCGTAGCATATACGGTTGATATGCTTGACTTCGTTAACTATGCGCACACTTACTTTTTCGAGCACCTCGTAAGGAATGCGGGCGAAGTCGGCAGTCATGAAATCGGAAGTGGTAACGCCGCGCAGAGCAAGGGTGTAGTCGTATGTGCGGAAATCGCCCATAACGCCCACAGAGCGGTTGTTGGTGAGCACAGCGAAATACTGGTTTATATCGCGGTCGAGGTGTGCATTTGCGATCTCTTCGCGGAATATCAGGTCGGCGTCGCGGAGTATCTCAAGCTTTTCGCGGGTGATCTCACCGATTATGCGTATAGCGAGACCGGGGCCCGGGAAAGGCTGGCGCCACACGAGATAATCCGGCAGCCCGAGCTCAGTGCCGAGCTTTCTCACCTCATCTTTGAACAGCAGCCTCAGCGGTTCGATTATCTCCTTGAAATCGACATAGTCCGGAAGTCCTCCGACGTTGTGGTGGGATTTTATGACTGCCGCATCGCCGGTACCGCTTTCGATGACATCGGGGTATATCGTGCCCTGGACGAGGAAATCCACCTTGCCGATCTTTTTGGCTTCTTCCTCGAAAACGCGGATAAACTCTTCGCCTATGGTCTTGCGCTTGGTCTCGGGGTCGCTGACGCCTTCGAGCTTACCGATAAAGCGGTCGGAAGCATCGACGCGGATGAAGTTCACATCCCAATCCTTGAATGCAGCCTCGACTTCATCGCCCTCGTTCTTGCGCATGAA
Source organism: Ruminiclostridium sp. (assembly GCA_017635095.1). Lineage (GTDB taxonomy): Bacteria > Bacillota > Clostridia > Oscillospirales > Ruminococcaceae > Ruminiclostridium_E. The sequence continues at coordinate 10,602 of JAGBMA010000156.1, forward strand.
TCCGTGATCCACGAACACGCAGGTGAGCTGGTCACCCACAGCCTTTGAGAGGAGCGCACAGGCCACCGAGCTGTCAACGCCTCCGGAGAGCGCGAGAAGCACCTTGCCGTCTCCTACCTTGGCGCGTATCTGTTCTATAGCGGTCTTGGCGTAGTCTTTCATGTTCCAGTCGGCCTTGCAGCCGCAGACGTTGCGTAAGAAACTGTCGAGCATGGGAACACCGTACTGTGTGTGATTTACTTCCGGGTGGAACTGGACCGCGTAGATCTTTTTCTCTTTGTTTTCAAAAGCAGCGGCGGGGCAGTCCTTGGTATGAGCCGTGATACGGAATCCCTCGGGGACTTCTGCGACGTAATCGGTGTGGCTCATCCATGAAGTTGCGCTGGTGGGGAGATCCTTAACTGCGCCGAAAAGAATGCAGGACTTGTCGTAGAACGTTTCGGTCTTGCCGTATTCGGAAACGCTGCATGTCTCGACTTTGCCGCCGAGGGTATAGGCAACGAGCTGTGCGCCGTAGCAGATACCGAGCACCGGTATGCCGAGGTCGAAGATCTCCTTGCCGATGTGAGGTGATTTTTCATCATACACGCTGTTGGGACCGCCGGTGAAGATGATGCCTTTAGGTGCAAGCTTCCTGATCTCATCAATTGGGGTCTTGTACGAGCGGACCTCACAATAGATGCCGCATTCTCTTACTCTTCTTGCAATAAGCTGGTTGTACTGTCCTCCGAAGTCGAGAACGATAACGAGTTCATTGTCCATGGGTTTCTCCTTCCTTGCAGCCGTTCCGGGCTGCGCTAAGTCATTTAAGTATTTCGGTGAGCGTCTGTTTAAGCGCGTTCATATCTATCGGTTTTGCAACGTGGGCGTTCATACCGGCTTCTTTTGCCTTATGCACATCCTCGCTGAAAGCGTTTGCTGTCATGGCTATTATCGGCACGGAGGCTTTCTTTTCACTTGAAAAGCTCCGTATGGTGCGGGCGGCTTCATATCCGTCCATCACCGGCATCTGTATATCCATGAGCACGGCGTCGTAGTAGTCGTCCTGCGCTTTTTCGACCATATCCACGGCTTCTTTGCCGTTTATCGCGGCTTCCACAGTGAACCCGAAATGCCGCAGTATTTTCGCCGCGATCTCGCGGTTTATCTCAACGTCGTCAACGAGCAGCAGCCTCATTTTGCTGAAGTCGGTCTCTTCATGAACTTCCTCGGTATGCTGTACTTTTTCGCTGAGGGGACAGCAGTCGAGTTTTTCGGTGCCTGTTCTGAAGGAGACTTTTATGATGAATTCCGTGCCCTTGCCCGGTGCAGTCACCACATCTATCGTGCCGCCCATAAGATCGACTATGCTCTTTGTTATCGCCATTCCGAGACCCGTGCCCTGGATACCGCTGACGGTGGAGGTGCGTTCACGCTCGAATGCATCGAACACACGTTCTGCGAACTCCTCGTTCATTCCGATACCGCTGTCTTTTACCCGGAGCTCGAAGTCGCCCCTGTCTCCGTTCATGTCGTCCGTGCGTTCAAGGGTAACGGTTACCGTTCCGCCTTCGGGAGTGAACTTGTATGCATTGCTTATGAGGTTGAGCAGAACACGGTTGAGCCGGTTCTTGTCGCATATCGCGGGGTATTCGCCTATATCGCCGTAGGTCACGGTATAGGTGATCTTCTTTTCGTTCATCTGGGTCTGGAACATATCACGCACCTCGTCCATTACCCTGTGCAGGCAGCACGGCTCTTCTTCAAGCTCCATCTTGCCGTTTTCTATACGGCTCATCTCAAGCACGTCGTTTATGAGTGCGAGAAGATGGCGGCTTGATCCCTCTATCTTCCCGAGGTAGTCCTTCATCTCGTCAAGCGTGATGTCCTCGCGTTTTGCAAGGGTGATGTAGCCGATTATCGCATTCATGGGCGTTCGTATGTCATGGGACATATTGGACAGAAAGACGGTCTTTGCCTTGCTGTTTTCCTCGGCTTTGGTCTTCTGGACCTCCATGCTCTTTTCGCGTTTGAGGAGGGTGGAGTATATATTGAACACGATTATAAGGCTGAGCATTATAAGTGCCATCTGAATGACGCTGTTGGTCATGAGCGAGCTGTTCATCTGTTCGAGCTGCTCGGCGAGATGCTGTTCTTCCGAAGCCTGTGACCCGGCGTTCTGTATTATGCCTTGATCTGCAAGTTCATCGTTGTAGTAGGTGCTGATGTTCTCGATGATCTCTTCGGTCCGTGCGTGGGTTGACTGGCGCATCCACATGAGCGACGTGAAGAATATCAGGAACAGCAGCGCTATCCACACCACAGTGGAGCTTCCGAAGCGCCGGTGCTCGTCCTTGCTGAACACGAACCGGAAATATACGATACCGAGAATGCTCCAGAATGCGAGCAGCAGATATGACTCCGCCGAAAGCGAGTTGCCCGAGAGCAGGTCGGGAACGAGCAGGAGCAGTGCGATAAGTGCGGAGATCACAGTTCCTGCGGCGCCTGTCATCATGATGCGCTTGTTGCCCTCATCACGGGCGTTTTTGAAAGCAGATGCCGAGGTGTACGCATAAGCGACCGTGGAGCCCACGGTTATGACATCGACGACCCAGCCTATCGCGGTCCTTCCGAGGAACGGTATGACCGCCGAGACCGCGGCGATAAACAGGACGGCGCTGCGCGGTGTTCCGTCCTTGGTGAGCTTTCCGAGCCAGCCCGGAAGGAGCCCGTCCTTGGACATGGCGTACAGCAGGCGGCTGGAGGCGATGCTGCTTCCTATGATACCGGTGAGTATCGCGGAAATGAGCGCGATGCCGAGAACTGCGGTCGCACCGGCATTCCCGGTGGAGCCGAGCGCGTAGAACACCGGCATTTCCTCAAGTCCGTCCCTTTGTCCGAGAGTCGATATGTACTCAAACCAGTTTCCGCAGTCTTCCGGACGGATCGCGGCAGCAGTGAGGACAAGAAGTATATATGACACTGCCCCCGCCGCTATAGCGAGGATAGTTATGACGAGAGATCTTTTTATCGGGAACCTGAACTCCTCCGCAGATGTGGTCACGGATTCAAACCCGACGAATGCCCAGGGTGCGAGTGCGATTATACCGAATATCTGACTTGCAGCTCCCTTATCCGGCACGAAAGCGGGGTCGAATGAGAGCGAGCCTTCCGGTGCGTTCCCGCAGACTATGATGAAGGACGCGATTATCCCTGTCAGAAGCGTAAGTGCAAACACGGTCTGGAGATGACCTGCCGTTCGCTTGAGAAAGGCGCAGATGAAGCCGAACAGGGCGAGCACCGTAAGTTCCATGCATACCTCGCCGAGGTATATGTCCCAGCCTGCTATCGTGTACAGGTAACACACCTTGAATGTATCACCGAAGACTGTCCTGCCTATGAGCGACAGTGCCGTAAGGTTTGCCCACAGTATCGAGACGTAGGCAAGTATCATGAACCACGCGCTCAGAAAGCCGTGATCGCTTCCGAAAGTTTCTTTTGCATATGTGAACGAGCTTCCCGCGTCGGGGCAGCGCATCATCATGTAATGATAATTTATTCCGATAACAAGCATAATGAGCGCACCGACGGTCATGCCTATAACAGTCCCCGCCGTGCCCGCCATCGGCAGAAATGTTGTTCCGGGCATCACGAACGCGCCCCACCCGACTATACAGCCGAACGAAAGCGCCCAGACAGAAGCAGAAGAAAGATATCTGCGAAGTCCGCCGGACTTCCTGTCACCGTTTATTTCGTTCAAGAAATTACCCTCTTTCCGTAAAGGTGCATACAAACATTATATCACATTTTTCTTCAAATTACAATAACGAATTTTGGACCGGTTCTACTCCGAAAATCGTAATGATTTTAGGGTCGATAATTTATTCCACGATCCTATTGACAACGAGCCTCGATGAGCGTGGCAGTCCGGCAGCACGGGCAGCCGCCCCCCGAAGGGCTGCTGCCCGGCTACCAGCCTAC
>JAGBMA010000157.1 GCA_017635095.1 Ruminiclostridium sp.
ATTCAATCCGCCTTTTTGCAGGCGGATTGCGGAAAAATGGCGGGTGTATTCTCCGCAGGGGCACGCCCTCTCTTGCAGGGCGTCCCCTCTTTCAAACAGTCCACAGGACTGTTTGAAATTCACCCCTTGCCGAGCGCGCGAAGCGTCAGGGTATTCCGCCGTCTGCGGAGCAGCGCAAAAAAGCTTCGCATTTTAGAGGGCTCTGCCCTTGACCCGCCAGCCTTTTTTACGAGAAAAGGCTGGACCGAAAAACCTGTCTTGTCTTTGGCAAGCCCTTATAGGTTGTGCAGACCTACAAACTCGGATTTACCGAGGTTTGCACAACACGGCTCTACTCTTGTACCGCTATCACAAAGTGAAAGCCCGGAGCGGCACGAAAGCCGCTGCCTGCTCAAACCGATATGCGACGGACAAGCGCGCCGCCGCGGCGGCAAACTCGGATTTGTGAGAAAGGATTGGATCAGATGACATATGAAGAGATAGTTCAGAACAAAGAGATACTTGAATATTACGAGCGCGGCTGTGTTATACTTGACGCACTTGGGTACACAGATCACTCAACGGCGCACACGAAGCTGGTTGCGAGCAGGGCTGCTGATGTACTGAAGGCATTTGACTACGGGCAGGACGTGATCGAGCTTGCCAAGATCGCGGGGTTCATGCACGATATAGGCAACGCGATCAACAGGCATCATCACGCGGAGTACGGTGCTTTGCTGGCGAACGAGATACTCAAGGAGACTGATCTGAAGCTTTCGGATCGGGTACAGATAGTTTCGGCAATTGCCAACCACGATGAATCCGACGGAGTTGCATCTGATCCTGTTTCGGCGGCACTGATAATCGCGGACAAGACAGACGTAAGACGGAGCCGTGTTCGTGAAAAGGATCCGATGCTGTTTGACATACACGACCGTGTGAATTATGCGGTAACGGCAACAAGGCTTCGGTACGGGCTTGAGGAGAAGCGGATCACCCTTTATCTGACGATCGACGAGAGCATATGTACGATGTATGAGTATTTTGACATATTTCTCGGGCGGATGACTATGTGTTCGCAGGCGGCAAGGATACTGAACGCGCAGTTCTCGCTGAAGGTGAACGGTCAGAGAGTTTTGTGATGCTGCGGCGAGAGAATAGTTATCGCGCAGTCAGCGGCTGAAAAAGACAGCACACAGCAAAACACCCACAGAATTATCTGTGGGTGCTTTTTTTGCTTTATATGCGCTGTAAAAATATCTGTCTGTTCGGGTACATAATGATATACATCACATCGGCTCTTCGGCGGCTTGTTCTTCGCGCCGGAAGCGAATGATATTGCGGTTATAGCCTGTGGTCACAAGGTACGCTTTTTCCTTGTGCGATTCCATCAATCCGCTGATTATCATACTGCTCAAGCCGTCTATCCGAATATCGGGGTCGGTGATGTCAAACAGCTTTCCCGAGTCGCGCTCGATGATAAGGACGGAGTCTTCTTCAAAGAAAAGTGAGAACTCGATCAGAACAGGCTTTTTTTCCTGCTTGTTCTTTTCCAAAACGGTCAGGCCTATCTCTTCAACAAAGAGCGCCGCACGCAGCGCCTCTGTCTTCTGATATCCGTGCGATAGCAGAGCGTCTTTCACCTGACCTGAGAGCTTGCCCGCACTTTCGGCTGTCAGCTTGTCGTCCATCACGACGATCTCGGTCCCCATATCCTTCAGAAGAAACGGGAAATCGTCCTTTCCAAAGCGCAGGTATACGAAGATCAGCGCTGTTATCAGCGTCACAAGCGGTGAGATGACAAAGCCTGCCCACATACCTTTCATACCAAAGATAATACCGCCCGCGATAGGGAGCCCCATATACAGCGCGCCGTTTTGCAGGCAGGCAAAGCAGGTCGCCATTTTGATGCGGTCGATAAGCATATAGTAGGAGGTCATAAGGGAGACGGTGCTGACAAAGGTAAATCCCAGTGACACGATGCGTATCGCAGTTATTGACGGTGCAAGCGCCGCGCCGCCCGTGATGCCGAAAAGGGCGCAGAACTGCTTTGCAAAAATACATATAAGCGCGGTCGCTGCCACACCCTGAATAACCGCTGCTTTTGCTGCGGACTTCATAACTCTTTTTATCAGGCACGGGTTCTTTTCGCCGAAATAGGTGCCGATAAGCGGCTGCATCGCCATTCCGACACCGTCAAGGACAACACCGAACTCGATCAGACTGACGACTACTGCGAGTGTGATAAGCCCTGTATCGCCGTAATTTTTTGACACAAATCCGATAAGGACGTAATCCATAAGCGCCCAGCACAGATAGACCGAGGAATCGACTATGCTGTAGCGTGAGGTCATAAAAAAGTCCTTGAACGAAAAATGCCACACAAAACGAAGAGTGTTCCCCTTGCGCAGAAAATGCCAGATGCAGGCAAGGATGCCGAGGGAATTACCGATGATAGAGCCAAGTATGATGCCTGTCATTCCCATAAATTTTGCAAGAATGATGGAGCAGACGATGTTGCCGCCGATCTGGAAGGCGTAGCAGATATTGTTGCACAGCTCGTCCCCATCGCTGTAAACCATCTGTTCGAGATAGAAGATGACGATCGTCAGCAGGGCATTGATCGGAGTGAGCATATAGTATTTCAGCGCCTGGTCGCGTATCTCCCCCGTGACGCCGTTGATGCTGAAATAAACGTCCTGCATAAGAAAGATAGCGAGCGCAGAAACAAGCCCGATGAAAAGGCTGACGATCAGTCCCTGACCGAAGATCTCGTCGGCACGCTTCTTTTTCATCGCCCCGACTTCTCTTGAATAGACTATTCCCACTCCTGTCGAGCAAAGGTCTCCGAAAAAGGTCACGATACCAGTTATGGGCGTGATCGCATTGATCGCCGCGACCCCCGATTTGCCGACAAAATATCCTGCGATGATGCTGTCGCAAAGGAGCATGATGTACATGACTGCTTTTGTGAAAATGCCCGACAAAAGCATAGAACGGAATTTTCGTTCACAAAATCCATTCATAATGAAGATTCCTTCCTTATGTGTTATATGGTTCAAGATCTGTTTTTGTGATATGGGTCATTGTTATTTGTGCTGTCAGTTTATTCTTTGATGGTCAGAACGACCATTGTAATATCGTCAAACTGGGGAACTCCCTCAGCGAACACGCTGATATCACCAAGGATGCTCTCAAGCGCCTTTTCTCCCGGTTCATCGCCGGTACTCTCCAATATTTTTACAAGACGTTCGGTACCGTAGAGCGTATTGTCACGGTCGTGTGCTTCGGTGACACCGTCGGTGTACAAAAGCAGACGGTCGCCCGGTTCGAGCGTTATCTCGTCCTGCTTATATCTTGTGAACTCCATTCCGCCAAGGAAAAGTCCGTGAACACTCTCTATCAGCTCGCATGGCTGACCTTTGCGCAGAAGTATCGGGTAATTGTGTCCTGCATTGGTGTACTGAAGCGTCATAGTTCGTGTGTCGAGGATACCGATCCACGCAGTTGCGAACATTCCCTCATCGTTATTTTCGCAAAGACGCGCGTTGACGGCGTTGAATATCTCCGATGTAGTGTCTTTTGTCAGAGCGTAGTCCTTTATCATGGTCTTGGACGTCATCATAAACAGCGCGGCGGGAGTTCCTTTGCCAGATACATCGGCGATCAGAAAGCAGATGCGGTTTTCGTCAATGGGGAAATAGTCGTAGAAATCGCCGCCCACTTCTTTTGCGGTATTCATACTGCCTCGCAGGATCAACTGCGGGAAGTCTTCAAAAACAGGTGCCGTGGGAGGCAATGCGTCCGCCTGTATCTTTGA
>JAGBMA010000158.1 GCA_017635095.1 Ruminiclostridium sp.
CAATACCACGGCTTCCTGCCGTGACCGTCTACTGCGTCAAACCTCCTAACCGGGCGCCAGCCCGGCTTCGTCGGCTTTCCTTGTATCCGACGCAGCTATCTCATTTTCTCTTTTCAAAGCGGTTTTTAGAGGTACCCTTAATTTCTATCACATAAAACCGAGAGAAGTTCCGGATTCAATGACGGATATTAACGATGTCCTTGAATTTCTCCTGTTCCCGCATGGAATAATGAGAAGAAATGTCAGTCTCGAAAAAGGATGGTATAAGGACGCGTCCGGACCCATGCTCGGAACACGCACTGACGACGGCAGCATCGTTGCGCTGATGCCGTCGGGTATGAGCGGTTATAGCTTTTTCGATACAGGTTCCGGCAGGAATGTTAAGCTCAGCGCAAAGACCGAAGGAATGATTGACAGAGAAGCGATAGCGTTCTATAAACCGTTCCCGCCGAAAAAGATCGGCATACCGGGACTGCTTCGCTTCATAGCCGAGAATATCCGTCCGGCGGACATAGTTCTTGTCGTGGCCAGCACTGCGGCGGTAACACTTATAGGTATGCTTTCGCCAATGCTGAACGAACTGCTTTTCTCCAACGTGCTCAATTCCGGAAGTATGAAGGAACTGCTTGCAATAGCGGTATTTATCGTGTGTGTATCGGTGAGCTCTCTGCTGCTTGGAACGGTCAGTTCGCTCCTGATGTCGAGACTGTCGCTTTCGGTCGAGGCGGCGACGATGATGCGCATTCTTTCTCTGCCGGCGAGCTTCTTCAAGGACTATGGGGCAGGTGAGCTTTCCAACCGTTCACAGTACATAAATTCGCTTGTCAATCAGCTTCTAAATATGGTGTTGAGTACCGGACTTACATCTGTGTTCTCTCTCGTGTACATCACACAGATATTCACCTACGCGCCGGCACTGGTAGTACCAGCGTTGGCGGTGATACTTGCCGCGGTGACGGTCTCGGTGATCTCGACATTTGTGCAGATAAAAATATCAAAGCAGCAAATGATGCTTTCATCAAAGGAAAGCGGCATGAGCTTCGCGCTCATTTCCGGTATACAGAAAATAAAGTTGTCTGGGGCTGAAAAACGTGCGTTCGCACGCTGGGGCGATGCTTATATCAAGCAGGCACGGCTCACCTACGATCCGCCGATGTTCATAAAGGCGAACTCTGTCTTTTCAATGGCTATATCGCTTGTCGGAACGCTTGTCATATATTACGCGGCAGTGAAAAGCGGTGTTTCGTTGTCGGAATACTACGCGTTCAATGTGGCTTACGGAATGATAAGTGGAGCGTTCATGAGCCTTGCGGGGATAGCACTTACGGCAGCGCAGATAAAGCCGACGCTCGATATGGCGAAGCCGCTTCTCGACACTGTACCGGAGGTGGCGGAGGAAAAGCAGATCATAGACAAGCTGTCCGGCAGCATCGAACTCAACAACATCACTTTTGCGTACAAGGAGAATATGCCGAATGTGCTTGACGGCATATCCTTGAAAATAAAGGCGGGGCAGTATGTCGCGCTCGTCGGTAAGACGGGCTGCGGAAAGCCAACTCTGATGCGGATAATGCTCGGATTCGAGAAACCTCAGAGATGTGCGGTCTACTACGACGGCAAAGATCTCGAAAGAATAGATCTCAAGTCTCTGCGCCGCAGGATCGGTACGGTGATGCAGACGGGAAAGCTGTTTACAGGCGACATCTACTCTAATATCGTCATAACCAATCCGCGTCTCACCGTAGATGAAGCGTGGGAAGCTGCAGAGATGGCGGGCTTCGCGGACGATATCCGCAGTATGCCTATGGGAATGTTCACGCTGATTTCCGAGGGACAGGGCGGTATTTCCGGCGGTCAGCGGCAAAGGCTTATGATAGCTCGTGCCATTGCCCCGAAACCGAATATTCTGATGTTCGATGAGGCCACGAGCGCACTTGATAACATCACGCAGAAGATAGTTTCCGATTCGCTCGACAAACTGAAATGTACCCGAATAGTCATAGCGCACAGACTTTCTACAATCAGACAGTGTGACCGTATCATAGTACTTGACAAGGGACACATAATCGAAGATGGAACGTATGATGAATTGATAGCGAAAAAAGGATATTTTGCCGAGCTTGTCGAAAGGCAAAGAGTTGACATCTGATGATAGAAAGAAATATGACGGACAAACAAAAGAATAAAATAGGTATATCAAAAATGAGTGAACCCAACTCCAAGGGTCGTCTCCTTTTTCTTGAACACTATCTGTTGGAAAACACAGACGACGAAAATCCGATCACAGCCGAGCAAACGATCAAAGCGTATGAAGATCACGGGTATAAGGCGCATCGAAACACTATCAGAGATGATATTGACGTGTTACAGGCTTCCGGAATGGATATTATTTCCGGAAGCTCCGGGAAATACAAGAATGGCAACAGAGACCGCCTGAAAGTGTGTATGCAGTGGTATTCCTCGATGCTATCCATTACCACGTCCGCAGCGAAGGTCAGGTCGTTAAGAAGGCAGTGTACATAGCGATCGGGATTGATTGTGCAGGCAAAAAAGATGTTCTGGGAATGTGGGTTGGCGAGAATGAAAGCGCGAAGTTCTGGGCAAACGTTCTCAACAGCCTTCGTAATCGTGGCGTCGAAGATATCCTGATTGCTTGCACAGATAACCTGACAGGCTTCTCTCAGGCGATAGAGGCTGTATTTCTGCGGACGGATGTCCAGATCTGCATAATCCACCAGCTGCGAAATTCCAGCAAATATGTTTCTTACAAGGACTTGAAGAAGGTATATACCGCCGTAGATGAGGAGTCCGCCTTGAATGCACTGAACGAATTTGCAGCTGCCTGGGACAGCAAATATCCAAAGATCTCAAAGTCGTGGCGTGAAAACTGGGCTAACTTAAGCACCTACTTCAAATTTCCGCCGGAGCTCAGAAAGCTGATCTATACCACTAATGCAATCGAGGGCTTCAACCGGCAGCTTCGCAAGGTAACAAAGACGCGTTCCGTTTCCCCGACCGATGACAGCATGTTCAAGCTGCTTTATTTGGCAATGAATGATATTACGAAGAAATGGACAGGTCGTCGGCAGGACTGGAGCCGCATTTACGCCCAGTTGGTCATCTACTACGGTGACCGTCTGCCCGAGTGACCGGGCGCGCGTTTCTCTGTCAAGATTATGCTACAATGCTGATAAGACCGACAGTTTCCTGCCGGTCTCATAATAAATTTTCTGCTTTCTTTTATATGCTGTTTTGATTTTACACAAAATTCGGGATTGAGCCGAATACTCCGTCGGGCGGTATTTTGTCAGTTCCGAATATATTCCTCTTTATCCTGTCCATTCGTTTATCTTTGCAGGCGCATCCGGGATATCCGTCCAATAAAGTGTCAGCACATTGTCCGAGACATTAGCGCCGGGCTGCAAGCTCTTGACAGTTGACAGGGTAGCTGAAGCTCCGCTCCCGCCGTGGCATACGAAAACATTGACTGTTTTCCCGGAGAGATCATTCTGCTCCAGAAAAGTGTACAGCGCCATAGGCATATCTCCCCACCAGTTCGGATAGCCGAGATATATCGTGTCATAGCCGCTCAGATCAATGCTGTTTTTCAGCTCAGGACGGGCATTTGCGCGCTGTTCGTCAAGTGCCTGATTTATTGTGGGATCATACGCCGCCGGGTACGGCTCTACAGTCTCTATACGGAACATATCCCCGCCGACTTTCGCCTGTATCAGCTCTGCGGCATACTCCACATTGCCTTTCAGTGTGCCGCTTTCAAGGTTGCGGCTCGCGGAGGTGTCTGCGTCAGTCGAATCGGTCTGCGGGTTTGAGAAATATGCCACAAGAATTGTTGCTTTTGCAGGAGCAGCTTCGGTTTCCGATACCGTTTCTCCCGTTGTTTCGGCAGCAGATGTCTGCGACGATGTTTCGGACTGCGAAGCTGCGGCAGTTTCAGAAACAGTCTCTCCGACAGCTCCCATAGTGTAGGAATTTACCTCGTTACTGCCGGAGCAGGAAGCCGCTGTTACTGCACATAAAATTCCAAGAATGGCTGTAATGATTCTTTTATTTTTCATGCTCATATCGAATCCTTTGCCCAGTTTGCGACCTTGTTTTTTGACTGCTCGGATTCCGCTCCGTGAACGGACAGTCCGGGCATGAATTTTGCACCCTTGCAGATACCCTTTAAGTCGCGCTCACTGCTGCCGAGACCGCTTCCCTCGTTGGTGCAGAACGGGATAACGGTCTTGCCTTTCCAGTCCTGCTTTTCGAGAGCCGTGAACATACACATCGGCATCGTTCCCCACCAGTTCGGATAGCCCACGAAGATCGTGTCGTAACCGCCGATATCGGGCATGTTCTTTATCTCCGGACGAGCCTTTTCGCGCAGCTCCTGCTTTGCTTCCTCAATGCAGGTCATGTAGCTGTTGCTGTATTCGCGGACAGTTTCCACCTCGAACAGATCGCCGCCCACGGTGTCCTGAATGAATTCTGCAACACGCTCGGTATTGCCCTTTGCGATAGTCTTTATGCTGCCGTTCCAGTAGTTTTCACCCTTGCGGGAATAGTAGATTATAAGTGCCTTTGCCATTTTCAAGTACCTCCGTTATGTATTATTGATATTATTATATCACAGATATTGTGATAAATCAATTCTGATTTCTTATGGGTACCTCTAAAAACCGCTTTGAAAAGAGAAAATGAGAATAGCTCTTATGCCGCTGATTAAAGCGCATCCATGCGCTATTGGGGCGGCATAGTCAGAGCATCCTGCTCTGGCATCGGATACAAGGAAAGCCGACG